>JAYWGI010000471.1:0-1514 GCA_043779025.1 Myxococcales bacterium | reverse complement strand
CCAAATCCTTTGGGCCTCCAGGAGCGCTTGACTTCGGCGCGGGCGAGCTCGACGTGGTGCTCTACGATCACCCAAGCCAAGAGTTTGTGCTCAGCGATGACGATGGCCCCCTGCTGCGCGTGAGCGCCTCGCACGAGTACAGCACATGGGTGCTTTGGACGCTGCCCGGCAAGCCTTTTGTGTGTGTGGAACCATGGACGGCGCCGCCCGACGCGCTCAACTCCGGCCAAAAACTGCTTTGGCTCGAGCCAGGCGAGACGCGTGACATGTGGGTGCAGTATCAGAGCTTGCGCGCGCTTTGAATCATCGCCGCGTCTGGTTCTGAGGAGGTGCATGCGCTATGCACGCAGATAGGGCTCCCCCAGCACACGCTTGATCGCGGTGCGGGTCTTGGTCGACAGGTAGGCGCTTGCAAAAGGAAGGGCTTGGCTCGGGTCCAAGTACGGGTTCTTCAGGGCGCCGAGTTTGACCAAGAGCAGCACCTGCTCCGCGACACTCACGGGGCAGCCAGAAAGACGAATCACTTCGGCGCCATTGAGTCGCGCCGCCCCCAATTGCACGTTGAAGCGCGCCGCCCCCAATTGCGCGTTGAAGCGCGCCATTTTCGCCATCTTGCCGAGCATGTCTGCGCCGGGTGCGCGGCGTGGGTCTACAAGCGAACGGTCTTGGTACTGAGATGCCCATTCCGGCTTGCTCGGGCCTAGGGCCGCGCAGTCGCCCATCAGGATGACACGCTCATCTGGCCGCACGTCCATCGGACCATCGTAGTCGCCAAAGACCACGTGCGTGCGGGGCAATCTCGCATCGGTGGTGGCATCGAATAGGCGCATGATCTCGATGGCCTCTTGCAGCGCGCCGGGGCACCCGCCCCAGCAATATCCCTCGTCCCCAGGCGTACGGCCTGCATAGGCGCGCAGGTTCGAGTCCTCGAAGTACTTGTCTACGGGGATAAGCCCCACACGGAATCCGTCGGCCTTCTTTTGCGCTTCGGTGAGCGTGACATCGCCGCCGAGCGCGATGTCGTCCAATCGCATGGTGCCGATGCCCGCTAGGCGCGCGCCGCGCAGGTGCGCCACGCTCTCCGGGTCGACGCCCAAGATGTGGCAGCACACGCTGTCTACGGCCAACTGGTCGTTGCCGGTGATCACCAAGCCCAGATGGAAGGGTAGGGGGGTGAGCATGCGGCCTTCGCCAGCCACGATGGCATCGATGGCCACCAGCTCCGGCTGCCGCACAAATTGCAAGTCGCGCACCTTGTCGTTCAGTGCGTGGTCGTGATCGATAAGCCGGTGCCGGTCGTCCTGAATGCCGATGTAGTTCTTCATTGAGAACGTCACAGTGGTCCACGGGTGGGCCTTAAACTTGGGGCAGTTGATAAAGAACTGCGGACGCAGCACCGACTCGGGGATGTACACGTGATCACGCAGTCGCCCGGAATGCGTGTATTCCACACGTTCTTGTCGGTCCTCTTCAAACGGAGCAAGGCGCAGCGCCGAGCGCTCGGCGAGCGCATT
>JAYWGI010000470.1:0-4201 GCA_043779025.1 Myxococcales bacterium | reverse complement strand
CCGCGTCGCTTCGTGCTCTTGCATTGAGTCTGGCAGCCAGCGCGCGCGTGCACGTGTTGCCCTCGCGCCGCGACCCGGTGCTTGCACGAGAGCTCGTGGCCGAGTGGAATGGCCCCGAGCTGAGCTTGGCTGCCGAGTGGCCAAGTGTGTTCGCTGTGGGCAGCACGGTGCACGCCTATGGCAACGACGCGAGCTTGCAAGTGATACGCACGCGCTTGCCAGAGCACGCGGATCTGTGGGGCCACGGCACGGGCTTTGCGGTAGCCTATGTGCATAATGCAAGCATCGAGAATGCTCGGGCACTGGCGCTCGATGTGGCGCTCTTCGACCAGCGTGGGTGCCTCTCACCGCGCGTGGTGTGGGCCGCCGACCCGATGCGCTTTGGCGCCAAGCTAAGCGACGCGATGCGTGAGATTGCAATCAGAATCCCTGTGGGCGAGCTTCTCGCCGAGGAACGCGTGGAACATTCACGCTTCCGTGAATCGGCCGAGTTTGCCGTGGCCAGCTGGTGCCGCGAGGGCGGCATGGTAAGCGTGGGTGCCGCGCCACTGCTCCCGCCCACAGGCCGCGTGCTGCACGTGGTGGGCTTGGACACGCCCTTGCCGGAGGCGTGGCGCGGCTACCTCACGCAGGTGGTGGGCGATGGCGCTGCGCCTGCGTGGATGCCGCCGCACGCGCGCTTCGCGCGCCCCGGAAACGCGCAAAGCCCACCTTTCGATGGGCCCGTGGACCGGCGTTCGGTGGCGTTGTAGCGCTCAGCCTTGCGCGCCGAAGTGAGGCCAAGCGCCTGACGCCGTAAAGCGAGGGCGCTCGCCACTGGCACGTAGGTGGAACCTTCAGGCGGTGAGCAACCGACGATTTGCGGATATCAGGTGCTTGGCCCGTCACCTGGAATCAGCTGTACGCGGCGGTCTTGGCCTAAGCCCGAGCTCTCGGTGCGCACGCCCTTGATGTCGCGCAGCGCCATGTGGACCACGCGGCGATCACGCGCGTTCATCGGGTCGAAGGTGATGACTTTGCCTTCGCTTGCCACACGCTCGCCGAGCTTGATGGCCATGGCCGTGAGCTGCTCCTCATGGCGCGCGCGGTAGCCTTCAGCGTCGACCGAAATGTGCTTCTTGGCGTCGCCTGGGCGGTGCGCCACGCGGGTGGTGAGGTACTGCAGGGCCTCGAGCACAGCGCCGCGCTTGCCGATGACGCGCGAGGCCTCCGCGCCCTCGATCTCAATGCGGATCTCGTCTTCGCTGGACTCTTCGTCCGGGGGGGCGAGCTCGGCCTCGGCATCGACGCTCATGTCGCGCAAGACAGCTTGCACAAAGCTGAGCGCGCGTTCGGATTGGTTCTGTGTGGTGAGGTCTGTGCTCATAGTTGTATCCTGCATATAAAGGAGCCCTTGTGTTGCCTCAGGCCCCGGTGATTCGAATGCTGCTGGCGTTGTGCGCCGCCACAGCGCGCTTGGCGTAGCCTTCTGTGAGCGCGAGCTGCGCCATGGTCAGAAGGCTATTGGTAAGCATATACACACCAAGTGCCGCCGGAAGGAAGAGCATCATCACGGTGAAGACGCCGGGCATCATCCACATCATCATTTTCTGCTGCGCCGGGTCCATTTCGGTCGGCTGAGGCACCAGGCGCTGCTGGGCCACCATAAAGGCGCCGAGCACGATGGGCATGATGAACCACGGGTCCGGGAGCGACAGATCGGCGAACCACCAAAAAGGTGTATGATACATCTCAACCGCCGACTGGATCATGGTGTACATGGCAAACCAGATGGGCATGGCCGCCAACTGCGGCAAGCAGCCCACGATCATGCTCACACCATTCTTGCGATGCAGCTCCATCGTGGCCAATTGGCGCGCTTGGGCGTCGTCGGGGAACTTGGTTTTGAGTGCGTCGAGCTCGGGCTTGATCTTGCGCAGTTTGATGCTGTTCTTGATACCCGGAATGGCTGCTGGCAAGAGCACCACTTTGAGCGTCACGGTGAGCAAAATGATGGCGATGCCCCAGTTGCCTGTCATGCCGTGAAAATATGCGAGGCCCTTGAACAACGCCTTAGCCAAGGGCTCCAGTGTGAACATGCCAAAGAAAGAGCTGTAGTTGATAACCGCCTTGAGGCCATGCTCGGTGCCGCCTGCCGTAGCGAGCAATTCGCGGTCTTTGGGGCCGTAGTACGCGCTCAATTTGTAGGTCGCCTCGGCTTGAGGCTGGAGCTCGCTCACCGGGTAGCTAAGCTTGGCGTGGTAGTAGTGCCCAGCGTCGTCGTCGTCCGACTTTTGCCCGGCTGTGTAGTACTCCTCTGCGAGCAACTGGCAGCTGGGGTGCGCGCCAGCTTCGGGCACCAAAGCCGCCGCGAAGAAGGTGCTTGAGAGCGAGGCAAAACCGTCTACTGGACCGGCGTCGTACCAGCCGTGCGCGAACTCGGTGGCCTGCTTGCGGGTGGTCTCGCCCGTCTTGGCACATACGAGTTCGGTGGCCATCGGGGCCACACGCCCCAAATGAGACTTGGTGTCCTTGTTGGTGTAATATGCATATGTTGCGACGCTCATCGCGTGCTTTTTTGCAGCTGCGGCGAGATTGCGCACGGTGGTGGTGACCGTGAGCTCGTAGGCGCGCGGCGCTTTGTCGAAGGTCTTGACCACATGCACGTTTGCGTCGTCGTAGCTGAACGCACACTGACCAGGCTTGGCGTCGGTGGCCTTCCACTCAAAGCGATCGAAGGCAAACTGATCGTCGGCGCCGGGGCCGCGGAAGCTCTCGCGCAGTGGCCGCGTGTGCTCGTGCTTTGGTGTGCTCACCAAGTCGAGCGGTGCGCCCTTTGCATCTTTGAACTTTGCGTTCAAGAGCTTGAAACTGGTCAGTGCCGCGCCACGCGCAGAAAACTCCGCGCGGAATCCGTCTCCGGCGATGGCGCAAAGCGCGCCCTCCAGGGCCACGGCGCCGCCCTTTTCGTTCGGGTCCAGGACAAAGCCCGGCGCGACATTCTCGTGCACCGCAGGCAGCTCCTGCGCCTTGTGGTCGCCGCCCATCAGGGAGGGGCCGCAGCGCCAAAACAAAAGCGCAGCCAGCGCGAACAGGATGAGGCGAGAAAATCGTTCCATGGTTTTGGCTCAGATTCGGCGCGGGGGTACAGGGTCGTACCCGCCTTTGCTGAAGGGCTGGCACTTACACACGCGCCAGAGTGAAAGCAAGGTCCCACGGAGCGCGCCATGGGCCTCGACGCACCCCACGGCGTAGGTGGAACACGACGGTTCGAAGCGGCATACGGGCCCCCATTGGCCCGAGAATTGGGCTTGATAGCCGCGTAGCAGCGCGAGGAGGAGACGGGCGAGCATCGGGCGTTGAAGGGCCGTGTAGCGCAGCTGGGCGGCGTTGGGGTAGGGACGCGGGGGTGTCTCACGATTCCTACGCCCCGCCCAATGCCGCTCCCGCCGCGGCCGTCGCGCCTGAGACCCCATTTCCGCCTGTGTTTCGTGTCGCCATTTTGCTCGAGGTGCTGGAGCGTATGGCGTTCTATGGCGTGTACATCAACCTGAGCGTGTACCTCGCCGAGTCGGCCGGCATGCGTGACGCCGAGGTGGGCATGCTGCTTGGCGCCTTTGCCCTGTGCCGTTCTTGGTTGCCGGTCATGACCGGCGCGGCCTCGGACGCCATGGGTTTTCGCAAAAGCTTGGTGGTCTCCTTTGTGCTCTATGCGGCGGCCTATGGCTCGCTTGCGGCGTTTCCTTCGCGCGTGGGCGGTTGGGCTTCGGTATTTGCCATCGCCTTTGCAGGGGCATTTCTCAAGCCCGTGATCCCTGCCACCGTGCGCCGCTATTCGCCGCCGGGGCTCGAGTCCAAAGGCTTCTCGATCTTCTATGCCTCGGTGAACGCAGGCAGTGTCATCGGCAAAGTGGGGACCAAGCTGGTGCGCACGGCGTTCTCCATTCGGGTCAGCATCTTGAACGCCGTGGCCGCAAGTCTGGTGGGCCTGGTGGTGGTGCTCAGTGCGTTCCGGGAGCCTGCCACAGTGCAGGCCGATGTCGCGTCGGCGGGCACCGTGAAGGCCGCAGAACCGCAGACGCCAAGCTTCTGGCAAGGCCTCAAAACGGCCTTCAGTGACAAGCGCCTGGTGGCCTTCTTGTGCGTGGTGGCCGGGTATTACTTGCTCATCGAGCAGTTCTACCAAACCTTCCCGACCTACATCATGCGGCAACTGGGGCCC
>JAYWGI010000469.1:0-4216 GCA_043779025.1 Myxococcales bacterium | reverse complement strand
GTGGTGGGCAAAACCGAAGAGGACGGGCGCACCCGCACCACGGTGCGCAAACTCAGCGCCAAAGAGCGCCAAGCCGAAGTGGCCCGCATGATTGGCGGCGTGAAGGTGGGCGAGGCTGCCAAGAAGGCGGCGGCCGAGCTTATCGCCGCAGGGCGCGTGCAGGCGGCTTAGGGCCATTCGGGCTCGGGCTCGGGCGGCCGTGACGTGATCCACGGCGCGAGCAGTTTGCGTACCTCGGCAAAGCCCGCATCGAACTCACGACGCGTTTTGGCATTCATGACGGGGACGTCGCGTGCCTCTCGTGAAGCTCCGTTTTGGTCGATGTATACGTGTTTTGTCAATTCTAGGTAGTGACGCTCAAGTCGTTCCAGCAGACAGCTCGCTTTCATGATTTCATCGCGCTCCTGACGGTCTAGCTTCGCGGATAACGCGTACTCTCTGAGAGCTGATGAGTCGTCGTAGCCGCTCCAGTGCTCGTCCGTTCCGTTGGATTGGAGCAAGGGTTCGGCCGGGGCGATGAACAGCAAACGGTCGCTGTTTGCGCACGACTTCGTTTGTAGTCCTAGGTGGCGGCTGAGTTGGTGCGGTCGCTTGCCGTCGAGCAGATACCTTCGCCCGGCGAGCACATTGGAGAACGCAATGTCTTCGTGGCGGAGGGTCGTTGTCGTGACCCAAAAGGACGAGACGCCGAACCCGGGAGCTCCGCCCCAACGTCGCCACCGCTCCTTGGAGGCCCAGCTGCTTTCAAAGGGCGACTTTGTGGCCACAGGCCAATAGACGCTAAGCTTGTTGGTGACTTCGGTTTCGCTTGAGCGCGCGCTGTAAAGTGGCTCGTTGGCAAAGTCCCGCACCGCGCTGCTGTGCCAATGCGTTTCGATGCGCCAAGGTGTTCCCCAAAGCGAGCGCTTTGCACCCTCTTCGCTGACGCAGACGTCCCATTCCCCGTTACTGTGGTCCCTCGGAGCGACGGGGTAGGTCGGGATGTGGGCTTCGCCGTCCTGTGATGCATCTAGCGCGCGCACCTCGCCCGGAGCCAGGAACTCCATAAGCACCACCTCGCACGCCGGATTTGGCGCTCTTTCGCCGCTCCGCCGCCCGGTCATGCGGCACCTCTCCCAGTCGTCTGAACCAAAGAAGCTCACGCTGGAGCCCGCTGGCCATGGCACCGAAGTCGTGTTGGTGAGCGTCACCTCGCGTGTCACGTTGCCCTCCGCAGGGGTACTGAGGACTCGAATCGTATAGCGCGGCGCTTCGCGCGGGAGGCTGTACCAAAGCATTGCGGTGCCCGTCGGTAAGCTGGCCACGGTTGCACCGATGCGCTTGCGCACACCCTCGTGATTGGCGGCTACCAGCTGCGAAAGCTGCTGTTGCACGTGTGCATCCACGGCCCGCAGATTGGCGACATTCTTGAGAGAAATCTTCTCGCGTGCGCCTTTGCCAGGCGACTGCGCGGGGGTGGGAGCCAAGGAAATGAATGGATCGCCGTAGCTCCTGGCGTCCCGACTTTGACCGCGGGCCTTCAGGACCTCGTCAAGAACGTAGGGTTCGGGGAAGTGCACCTGCAGGACGTTGCGCGGTTGCGCACACGCGGGCGACAAGCCACCTGCGGGCCGCGGCTGCTCCTTGGTGAGCAAGCAAACGGATTGGCCCTCGAGAAGCATCAAGCTTTGGGCGACGCCGGGCATGTCGAGATCCATCCACGTGTTCTCTAGGCCCATCGTACCGAATCTGTGGTCAGGCGAGCGCTCCGCCACGTTCCTCTCCAGCCCGCGATCGCTGACGGCCACCATCGAGCTGCGCGCTTCGAGCAGCTCGTCGTCGGGGATGCTTGCCACGAGGCCCGGCGACATCAGGCGTTGAACACGCACCGTGCCGTCCGGGAAGACCACCACGCGCTCGATGAGTTCGTGGCCTGGCTTCGTCGCCTCGGGCGTTGTAGGTGGTATTGCTGCGACTGCCGCGGCCGGAGCAACAGGGGGCCTGGCGTGCCCGCATGCGAGCAGGCCTCCTAGCATAAGCGTCAAAGTCGTGGCTCTTCCGATGTGCATGGTGTTTCCCCTCCGATGTGACATGCGCGGACGGCTGCGCACCATGGAGGCCAAACGTACGGGACGGGCGAATATTCAAATGCGTCGCCCCCGCTCCGTGGGGCGCGCGGAGTCAGGGCGTGATGCGCGCGAGACGGACTGTCTCCACTTCGCGGTACACCGAGGCCTTCTGGCGATCGGGTGTCTCTGCGCGCTCGACATAGGATGCCCGCGCACATGCCGTTGTGAGTTCGGCGTCGAAGCGGCCGAAGGACAGGCCGGCCGAGGCGTAAGGAACGCGCTCCATCGATGGGCGGCCCACAGGTGAGAACCACTCGAAGCTCATGTAAGAAGGGACCGTCATCGGATCGGCGGGCGCGCCGGTGGGGCGCATCGCGACATACGTGCCGCTTCGGAGCAACGAGTCACCGCCCGCCTCGCGGTACTGCACCTGCAACGCGCCCGATTCTGCAAGGGCGGAACTTGTCCACTCGGTGCAGCCGCGAAACAGAGAACATACACGCTCTCGGCGGGCGCTTGCATAGGCGCCGATGTTTCCCTGGTAGATCTCACGAGAGGCGTTGGACGCTGGGTACCCGCCTACACCCGCAAGGCGGGGCCGTATGCTTGCATCGAACTGCGCTTGGCTGAGCGGCGCGCCCGCACAGTGGGTAAAGCCGGCCACGTCGGTGGACGCGGTGCTTTGGGGTGAGGCGAGGCGTAGCGCCCTGGTGGTGACGGTGACGGGTACCGCGCCACTTGCATTCTTGACGACGGCGCGAATGGGTTCCTCGCGAAAGGGCACCGTGCCGCGCGTGCAAACCTTGTGGCTTCGCCCGGACATCGGCGTTTCGTCGAGCTCCAACGGAGTTCTGCATGTCCATCCGCGACAGTCTGAACTTCTAAATTCGCCGCGCGTTGTCATGAGCCATAGCTTCACGGGGGCCGCAGACGTCGCGCAAATCTCAACGTCGCCCGCGACGCTGTCGTCCAGCGTGAGCGCGCGCTCCGACGCGGGCAATGTAACCGCTTGTCCCAATGCGGCAGACCGCGTTGCCGCGGGCATGGGCGGCAAGTAGACGACCACAGAGCCTGGCGTGGCCGGAGCGAGCTCCTCAGGAGAGAAATCGCTGCCGGATGTGGTCCCAGAGAGATAGCCAAGAAGGCGCGCGGTTGCGCGGAGCTCTTCGTTGGATGTACTTGGCTCGCCATCGGAACTGGGCTCTGGCAGCGCACAGCCAAGCCCTCCAAAGGCGAACACAGGCAGCGTCAGGAGCACAAAAAAAGCTAGTGGGGTTCTCATCCTAGAGGCAGTAGCACCAAGCAACCGAAGCGCAAGTTGGCGCCCTCACAACCAATCGGCGGCGTGAGTGAGTCCTTCAGAACTTAGGTGTACAGCTCAACTATACCTTCGCTGAGCTTCAGCGGTCCGGGGCGCGCCGTGAGCACCTCAACGCCGTGCCTGGTGACCAGCAGCGTGTGCTCGAACTGCGCGCTGACGCGCTTGTCGCGCGTACGCACTGTCCATTTGTCGCGTTCGTCGGTGACGGTCTCGTGGCCGCCCGCATTGATCATGGGCTCGATGGTGAAGATCATGCCGGCACGGATAGCCTCGCCCGTGCCGCGTTTTCCGTAGTGTTTTACCTGGGGCGCCTCGTGAAACCGGCGGCCTATGCCATGGCCCACATAGTCGCGCACGACGCCGCACCCTTTGCTTTCGGCGTAGGTCTGGATGGCCGCGCCGATGCTGCCCAGCTTGGCGCCGTCTTTGACTTCGGCGATGCCTAGCTCCAGGCTGCGCCTTGCAACCTCCGTCACCTTGATGGCCTCGGCGCTGGGCGCGCCGATGTAAAAGGTGGCCGATGTGTCGCCGTAGTAGCCTTGGTAGAACGTGGTGACGTCGACGTTGATGATGTCGCCGCCCTTTAAGATGGTGGTGCCGTCCGGGATACCGTGGCACACGACGTCGTTCACGCTGGTGCAAACGCTTTTGGGGAAGCCGTGGTAGTTGAGCGGCGCGGGGTACGCGTTGCGACGGATCGTGTCCTCATGGACAATCGTGTTGATGTCGTCCGTGCTCATCCCAATACGGAGTTGCTCGCCGACCAGCATGAGGGTCTCGGCCGCCATACGGCAGGCTACACGCATGTGTTCGATGTCTTTGGGGCTCTTGATCTCGGCGCGCATGA
>JAYWGI010000468.1:0-13671 GCA_043779025.1 Myxococcales bacterium | reverse complement strand
CGTTTACCGCGCCGGAGCTGTCGGGCGTGCTGCTGTCGGTTTCGCACCAGCCTGGTAGCCCGTCGGTGAACAACACCACGACCGTTTTGGTTCCGCTGCTGGCGATGGTTTTTGCAAGCTCAATGCCCCCGTGGGCGGCAAAGCGCGTGGGGGTGATCATGCCCGACTGCATGGGGGGGGTCGCCAGCAGCCCGTCAGCCGCCGTGGCGCTGGGGAGCGCAATGGCGCTCAACTCGCGGTCGGCAATTCCATCGGTGTCGTCGCCATCGATGCCGTTGTAGTAGTTGCTTAAGCAGACTTTGGATTGCCGCGTGGCGAGCGAATCACCTGGTGTTGCGCGCTTTGGGAAGGCGATGGCGCTTACGACAATCCCAGCCGTCTCGGGGGATGCGAAGAAGCTGCGTAGTGCGCTTGCCGAGACCTGCCAGCGCGACTCCGCGCGACTGCAATCCCGCTTGGACGCCGTCGGGTCTGCAGGGTCGTACTGACACATGCTCGACGACTTGTCGAAAAGCACCACCAGGTGCAAGGGCAGACGCTGGGCTTGTTGGCTGGTGCCCGCGCAAACGGCGCCGTCGCCGTCCTCTATGACCACCGTGGTGCTGTCGGACCCATTGCCCCCCAGATTAATGACGGGCCTACCCTTGCTGTCTTCGTTGGCCGAAGCGTCGGGGAGTTTTGGAGCAAACAACGCTTGTTCGTTGGGGGATCCGCAGGCGTATAGCGTGCCCACAATTCCAAAACAAAAAGCTGGAGCGCGCCATGTGCGCCGCCACTTGGTTGCAAGTTTAGCCATTCCCGTACCTCGCTCTCGCCCGCAAGCATACGCTTGATGGTGCGGTGCGGCAAAGATGCACGCAGGAATTTTGCTAGTGCTTCGACCGGGGTTTGGGTACCAAACTCCGGTCGAAGCACTCGCAAAATCCGCTGGAGCGGATTTTCCAGGGGGCGCGACTTTTGCGATGCAAAAGCGCGGGGGGCGGGGCCCCCCGACCAAAGTCTAGTCCCCTGACAGCCGGGCCTCCCGGCGCTGGCGACAAATGGTCGCCAGACCGCGGTCAGGGGACTAGTAGGGTTTATGCGACTTCGCCTCGGACGGAGACGTCGCATCGGGCGCCGGCATCGTGAGTGGGCGGTTGAACGTGCTCAAATTCTCGATGCGCATGTCTGCAAGTTTGCCGTTGGGCATCACGATGAGGCGCTGGTCGTCTGTGCGAAGCCGCGTCGAACGCAGGCCCACGCTGAGCACAGCGCCGGTGACGCCATCGAAGCTCACCCTATCGCCTACGCGAAAGGGAGCATCCGCGAGAATCGAGATGGACCCGAATAGATTCTCCACTGTTTTTTGCGCGGCCAGTGCCACCGCGATGCCGCCTACACCCACGCCGGCGAGCAAGCTGGCAACAGGGAATCCGAATTCGCCAAGCAGTGTGATTGTTCCGACCAGCAGCACGCCCACACGAAGAATACGCGCGACAAATTCACTTACCGGGACGAGGTGCGGCTTAGAGTCTGCAAGCGTGCTGCATGCAGCTGCGTGTGACGCCACGGACACGATGCGCGCCAATGTCCAAAACGCGCCGACCAGCAAAATGCCTCGCAAGTCGTGGTGCAGATCCTGGATGCCCGTTGCGCCCGACGCGCCCATCGCGGCCGCGCTGGCTGCACCTTGTGCCCACGGCCAGGCCGTCAGCAGGGCGCCCGCGCCCAGCGTGAGCGCCACTGGCACACGCAAGCGCCGGGCCTCAATTGGGTCCCACGGGGCAGGAGTTTGGCGAGACAGCAGGAGCAATGAGCCTACGGCCAGCGGGGCGCACAACCATGCGGCGAGGGCGCAAAGGAGCGCGCTGAGCGCGATGCCGCTCCAAGGTGCGCCGAGCGCTTGCAATGCGTTGATAATTTGCTGCATGCGCTAACTTAACCACATGCATCGCATAGATGGGTTCGGCAATTGTCGTGCCCGGTGCGAAGTGTCTCTGATAGGCTACACGCAAAGCATCATGCGGCCAGAAGTGGGATCCATCGTCGCGGACAAGTACCGCGTGGAACGCGTCCTCGGAGAGGGCGGGATGGGCGTTGTTGTGGCCGCACGTCACGTGCAACTCGAGCAACTCGTGGCGCTCAAGTTTTTGTTGCCCGAGGTGGCTGCGCGCCCGGACGTCGTCGAGCGTTTTCTGAGGGAGGCACGTGCCGCAGCGCGCGTTCAGGGCGCACATGCCGCGCGCGTTTTGGATGTGGGGCAAGACGGCCGCGGCATGCCGTACATGGTGATGGAGTATCTGGAGGGTGAAGATCTGGACCAGATGCTTGCGCGCGAGACCAAGCTCCCCGTGGCCGAAGCCGTTTATTGTGTTCTACAAGCATGTGAAGCACTGGCTGAGGCGCACGCGTCTCGCATCGTGCATCGCGATCTCAAGCCTGCGAACTTGTTTCTGGCGAAGCAGCCGGGCGGCCAAGTGGTACTTAAGGTACTCGACTTTGGCATATCCAAAGAGATCAACAGCAAGAGCCATTCGCTGACCCAAACGGCGGCCGTGATGGGCACGCCGTACTATATGTCGCCGGAGCAAATGCGTTCTTCCAAGAACGTAGACGAGCGCAGCGACGTGTGGGCCTTGGGCGTCATCCTCTATGAGCTCATCACGGGTAAGCTGCCATTCGCTGCAGATTCGCTGACAGAAGTGGTCGCGCTGATTTTGCAAAATGAGCCCGAGAACGTGCGAACGCTAGTGCCCGAGATTCCGGAGGGCGTGGCGCTCGCCATCGAGGGCTGCCTGCGCACCAACAGAGATGACCGCATCTCCGATGTCGGAGTGCTTGCAACCATGCTCGCGCCGCACACGGACGCCGGAGATGCAGACGACCACGCACGACGTGCGACAAGCATCTTGGAGAACACACCGGAGAATGCATCGGCGCCACGTAGCTCGCTCATGCAAGGGTCGAGGCCGCGCAAGCCCACATCGGGGACCCTCGGCCCAACCACGAGCGAGCAGGCGCGCGCCGAGCTGTCGGGCGAGAGCCCGGCGCCTCACAGCGCGTTTGCGCGAGGTGCGGTGCTGGTCGGCGGCGTCGCTGTGCTCGCGAGCCTGGTGTTCGTTGGGTTCAAGCTTACACGTCGCCACGAGGCGGTGGACATGCCGGCGGCCTTGGCGCCGCCGCCGCCAACCGTCGCCGCCGTTGTCGGTGCGTCGTCAGGGGGCGAGGCCACGCCCGTGCTTCTCGCGGCTCCGGTTCTGCCACCCCCCGACGCGCGCGCGCCCGAGTCGCTGCTCCAACCTTTGGCGCGCGGCGCCGGCATCGCACCTAAACCTTCGCCCAAAGCGGCGGCTGTGGCCCCGCTGGCTCCCACCTCTCCGCCTGCCGCAGAACTCACCGAACCCCGTAAATCGCCTGGTAGCCTAAGGGGCGCCGGCGGCGTGCTGTAGAGCTAGACCCCCCAATGCGCAAACACTTCTTTCTCGCCTCGCTGATTGGCTTCCTCATCGTGTCTTCACCGGCGGGCGCGACGCCCAAGGTGCTCCGCGCGCCAGCCAAAGCGGGGGCCAAGAGTGCGCCTACCGCCCGTACACGCTCCCTTGTCGATCAGCTGACGGGCGAGGCCAAGGCCTCATACCAGCGCGGCAAGGAGCTCGCGCAGAGCGAGAACTGGGAGGGGGCCGAGCAGCAGTTTCAGGCGGCCTACCAACTCTCACATGACCCGCGTGTGCTCATGGCGGTGGCCACCAGCCAAAAGAACGTAGGGCGTTACGCCGACGCGCAAGTCTCGCTAGAACACATGGTCGCTGACGCGGCCGGTCTGGTCTCGGATGGCGATCGCACGGAGGCCATCGCGTTTATGGGCGTGCTCAAGCCCTTCGTTGGCAAGTTGCGCCTTGAGGTCGTCGCAATCGACGAGGAGAAAAAAGAGAGCCTCGTAGACGGCGCGAGCGTCACGATTGATGGGACCCCCATTGGCCTCAGCCCGGTGTTCGGGACCACGTTGGTTTCGGTGGCGCGCAAGACCAAAATCCACGTGGAAAAAACCGGATTCGCAAGCAGCGACACCGAGTTTACGCCTGTGAGCAACACCGAGGTCACGCAACGCATTGTGCTTACGGCGGCTGTGGGCAAGCTCGATGTTCGCTGTCCCGATGGCTCGGGCGTCTGGGTCGACGGCGCGCTGATGGGCCTAGGAACCTGGGCCGGTCGTGTGCCCGTGGGAAGCCACAAAGTGCGCTGCATTCAGGACGGCAAGAAGCCTTATGAGGCCTTGGTCGATCTCAAGGACGGCACCACACGTACGGTCGAGGTCGGGAAATTGGAGGGCAATGGCGTCCCGTGGTGGGTCTGGGTCGGCGGCGGTGTGGTGGCGGCCGGAGCCGCAGGCGTTGGCGGCTACTGCTTGATTCAGGGCTGCGTGACATCGGAGCCGCAACCCGTAGGCTCGCAGTGGCAAGGCACCGCCTACCCACCCAACAAGTAGAGTCCTCTACACCGTGGAGACCAGCGTGGTCAGGTCCAACAACTCGGGCGGAACGTGGGCGCGCGCGAGCTCTACAACGTGAGCGTGGTGCGTGAGCAGAAGCACCGGGCGTTGTATGCAAAATACAGACAATGCGCGCAGTGCGCATGCGGCGCGCTCGTCGTCAAAGTGCACCAAAACGTCGTCCAGCAACAGCGGCAACGCGTCCGGGCTACCGTGTAGCTCCTCGTAAGCGAGGCGGGTGGCGAGCCCGAGCTGATCGCGCGTGCCATCGCTCAGCTCCTCGACGGTGCGAGACCTTCCGCTACCTGCGCGTAGTTGAAGCTCCGGCTTGTCCGAGTGTGCGTCCAGCACCACAGTGTCATAGGCGCCGGCGCTCAGTGCACTCATGTAACCCGAAGTGCACCGAAGCAGGGGCGCGAGCTGGGCGTCCCGGTGTTCGCGCAGTGCATGGGTGAGCAAGGTACTTGCAGAGCGCAAGCGTACGTAGCGCGCGAGCAAATTCTCAAGGTGGGCCGCAATGGCCGCGCGCTCCTCCGAGAGCTCAATGGCGCGGGTCCCGTGGCCCTGCACGTGGTGCAGGTCGCGCAGCGTCGCGTGCAAGTGCAGATCGGCTGCCTCCACGTGGCCATGGGTTTCATCGCGCCGAATGCGTGCGCTATGCAAAGACTCCTCGGCCAAGCTGCTGGGCACCAACGCGTCCGCGAGCTCCAAGCCGATGCGCGCGGCGCCCGCGGCAATGGCGGCCTTGCGCTGCTCAACGTGCGCATGCGCGTCGTCGTAGCAGCGCGTTTGCGTGCGGGCTTCCTCCAGTGCTTTCAGATGCGACACGCGCTGCGCCTGGAGGCATCGCGTCAGTGCAGCTTCGGCCGCGACTACCAACTCCTGCGCCGTGCGTTGAGACTGTTCCAGCAATATGCAACTGGCCGAAGCTTCGTCGTAGGAAGCCGCTTCGACGAGCTGGGCCGCCGACTTCAAACGCAGCTCAGCGAGTTGCCTCAAATAGATTTTTCCCTGCTGCTGGGGTGTCGGCTGCGGCACCGGAAGGTTCTGCGCGAGCTGCGCGAGTTCCGTACAGGCGAGGCGTACTGCGTCTTCCAAGCGCGCGCATTCGCGTGCGGTCTGCACGTGTTTTTCGCATGCGCCAAGCACGCGGTCGGCGACGCCGTGCAGGCGCGCGCCGAGCGCTACACCCCACACCGAGTGGGCCTCGTCGTCGTGCTGCGCGAGAGCTGCTGCAAGCTCGGAATCCCGCTGCCTCCAGAGCGTGAGACGTCGTGCATCCTCGTGGCTTTTGGCGAGCGCACGGCGCCATTGATCAGCGATTTCGCGGCCCTTCTGCAAGAGGGCCGACGTTTCTCGTGGCGGGATCACCGACCGTGCGCGTAATGCTTCCTGGAGTACGTTGAGGCTCTCGTCACGCTGCACGTGCAGGCGCGCCATGTCTGCTCGCATATGCTCGCGGGCGGCAAACGCCGCGCGCAACGCCTCGGCCTGATGGGCGCCGCTTGTGACGCTGCCAATCAGTGCGTCAGTGGCAACATCTACTTCTGCTGCGTCATGCAACCACGTGCGAATGGTCTCCGGCGGGGCCGCAACCTGTTTCGCAATGAGTGCCCGCAAGGCGGCGTCGCGCAGCTGGCGCATCAAAGGCAGATCCACGGAGATGGTCGATGCAGGCGACAAACGCGACAGCTCGTCGCATTCACGTTCCGCGCGCGCCAAACGCTCCGCGGGCGCCTTGAGAAGCTCTGGCGCGGTCGCCAGTTCCGCGCGTGCGAGCGCCGCCTCAAATGCTTCGAGATCGCTCTCCTTGGTCGTGGGTTGACCCTCCTGGCGGCTCGCAACATCACCGCGGTGGCGAGCAAGTTGCGCGACCGACTCACGCCAACGCGCCACGTGCAGGACCCAGCCTTCCGCGATCGGCGGGGAGCCATCGAGCCCCAAGCTTTGTTGCTCCAAACGCAAAGAGGCTTCTGTCGCGTGCGCCTCCCGTAAGGAAATCTGCAGCTCCGAGAGACGCTCAGCGCCCTGAAAAAGCGCATCGATCTCGACGTGCCGACTCGCAATTGCGCGTGCGGAGACCAAGGTGGCCGTATCTTGCGCCGGCATGGCATGAATACGCATTTCTAACTGCGTGCGCTCTGCACTTATGCGATCGAAGGTGTCGCGGGCGCGGGTATGGTTCTGGGCCTGCGCGCGCGCATGGCTCAACTGTTCCTCCGAAACACGGGATGAGGGCGCCATGGCACTCAGTGATTGCAACTGCCGTTCTAGCTCTCGTGCCTCGCCCGAAAGCTGTACGCGTTGTTCGGCTCGCCACACCTCTTGGTCCAGCGCGCGCTCGTCGCTGCGTAGCGCTGTCAACCGGGCTTCCGCCGCGGCACGCGCTTGCTGTGCTGTCGCAACCTGAGCGGGCGAGACTGTCGCTGCGAGCAGTTCCGCGTCCACGCGCCGCATCTCCTCGACGGCCAGCGCGATCTCCTTCTTCTTGCTTCGCGTCGCGGTGTCTGCCGCGAGCTTCGTGGCCGCCTCGTCCAGGGCTCGCTGCATGGCTCCCACGTCGAGCCCTCCTAGCTCTGCGGTGGCGAGGGCCGCCAAGGGCCCCTCGTGCGCGAGCGAGTGTGCGAACGCCGCGAGTCCTACATGGTCGAGCGCAAAGGTGCGGGCGTAGGTCTCGCGGCTACGGCCGAGTTGCAGTTGCTCTATCTGCGGTCCCCAGTCCTGGCCTGCCTCGTTGGTGACCAGAGGCGCCTTTACGCGCTTGTGCCGCGTAAGTCTTAGCAGCCCCTCCGCCGTCTCAAAGCGTCCGGCGACCTTGGTATCGCTCTGGAAGACAGAGGCGTCGCGATCTTGCGCGCCAATCCCGAAAAGCAAGGCGAGCAGGCCTCGCCGCATCGTGCTTTTCCCGGCCTCGTTGGGCGCGTAGGCCACATGAAACGGGCGATCAGCAGCGAGCGACAAAATCTTGTCCTGCACGCCGCCGAAGCGCACGAGCTCCAGGGCGCGTAGCTTCACGAGAGCGACTCCCCGGCGAGCAGCGCGCGCAGAAGTTGTGCGCCCTCTTCAGCCGCCCCTTCAAGCAGCATATCGAGGTGCGCACGTAGAGCCTCATTGGGCAACGTGCGCCGCAGCGACGCAAAGGTTTCACCAAGTCCTTGCTTGTATTCAGGTCGCGCGAGCAGCCGATCGATGTCGCTTTCGAGGGCCGTGCTCGCATGAAGCGAGGCGGGGCGCCGTGTTGCAATATGCACGGATTGTACCCAGCAACCTGCGCCCGAGAGTCGCAGCGCGCTCGCTCGCCCTTCCTCCGTCAGTGCGTCGGTATGTGCCACCAGCTTGTCGTGCAGCCGCGTGGCGCCGGTAAGATGCAGTCTGCACGCCATCGGACGCCCCTCCGCGAGAAGCATCGCCTCCTGCATGCGGTGCTCGACGCGCGCGTGCACATCGTCCAGGCTGAGCTCGTCTCCTAGCGAAATCTCAAGGCGCTGCCACCGGAGTACGTCCACCAACAATCGTTCCACGTGGGCTACACGGCCATGCTCTATGTCAAAGCGCACGGCTCCCTTTGCCCCCGTCTCCTTGATGTGCCTACCCTGTAAATTTCCTGGGTATACCACCCACGGCGCGCTGGAGAGGACGGCGTGTTCGTGCACATGGCCTAGCGCCATGTAGTCGTAGCCCAAGGCCTGCAAGCTCGTGATATCGGACGGCGCATAGTTCCCGTGGCCAACGTTGCCGCCGACGTTGGTGTGTAGTACACCTAAATGAAAGTCATTCCCGTCGCGCGTGGGGAACTGCCGTACGTAGTCGTCGCGGACCGCGCGCTCGGGGAATCCGCGGCCCACCACGCGGATCCCCAAGTCCTCAAAGCGTCGTTCGTCGACGGCTGAGGTCCCAAGCTCAAACGCTCCCGTGGGCAAGCGCAGCCCACGGGTAATCTCGCTGGTCGCGTCGTGGTTGCCGCGCGCGAAAACAACGCGAGTGCCGCTCTCGGCAAGCCGCGCCACCTCGGCCACGAAAAAGGCTCCCGTGCCGTTGTCGTTCCAATTGCCGTCGAACAGGTCGCCCGCAAGCACCAACAGATCGGCTTTGCTCTGTACGCAGGCATCCACCAAATTTGAGAATGCGCGGCGTGTTGCGGTCGTCAGCGTATGGGCCACATGGGCTGGAGTCTGCGCGTCGCGCACGAGCCCGCGCATAGGGCTGTCTATATGCAGGTCTGCGGCGTGAACAATACGGGGCACAGACCTATTCTTATCACGTGCCTTTGCAGGATCCGTCAGGGTTCCCATTTGGGCCACCAACGCTACCGCAAATTGAGCTAAAACGTTAAGGCTCCAATGGCTATTTACCTTGTCACGGGCGGCGCGGGCTTTATCGGTTCTTCGATTGCGCATGCGCTGCTGAGCGCCGGCGATCGGGTGCGCATTGTGGACGACTTCTCCACGGGGCGCCAAAGCAACCTGGAGTCGCTCCCAGGCAAAGTCGAACTCTTCGAAGGCAGCATCTGCGACGGCGAGCTTGTGGCGCGCGCGATGGTGGGGGTAGATGCAGTGCTGCACGAGGCCGCATTGCCCAGTGTCTCGCGCTCGGTCACCGACCCGCAGACCAGCATGAACATCAACGTGCAAGGCACCACCATCGTGCTCGATACCGCGCGTTTGGCGGGGGTGAAGCGCGTACTGTTTGCCGCCAGCTCCTCGGCTTATGGGGACACCGCCGTGCTGCCCAAAGTGGAGTCCATGCAGCCCGATCCACTCTCGCCGTACGCCGTCTCCAAGATCGCAGGAGAGCAATTACTCAAGGTCTTTTCCAACCTCTACCGCATCGAGACTTTGGCGCTGCGCTACTTCAATGTGTTCGGCCCCAGGCAAGACCCAACAAGCCAGTACGCGGCCGTGATCCCCAACTTTATGTCGGCGGCCGTACGCGGTGAGCGCCCCGGAGTCTTCGGCGACGGAGAGCAGACGCGTGATTTTTGCTTTATCGACAACACGGTGTCTGCCAATTTGCTCGGGCTCAATTCATCCAAAAAGCTGAGCGGCGAGGTGGTCAACGTGGCCTGCGGCGAGCGCATTTCGCTAAACCAATTGCTTCAATTGGTGAGCAAAGTCTCCGGCAAAATCGTGGAGGCCGATTACCTCCCCCCGCGTGCGGGCGACATCCGCGATTCGCTCGCAGACATCCGCGCCGCACAAGATCTCTTGGGCTATCAGCCTACGGTCTTAGTTGAAGAGGGGCTGCGGCGTACCTACGCCGAATTTAAGCCTGCGTAGGGCAAGTCTGCGGTCTACACCCTCTTGTTGAGCCCCACCAAGAACACCTCGTAGCTCACGGTGCGCGTGCTGTCGGGGCGCATGGTGCGCTCCTCCGTGAAGAGGCGCTTGACCTCTTTCTTTGCGAGAGGGAAGTCTTCGCCCATAAAGATCTTGCCGACAAAGCTGCCGCCAGGTTTGAGCATTTCCTCGGCCACCGCAAGAGCGCGCATGAAGAGCTCAAAGCAGCGTGTCTGGTCGCCCAAGCGCGAGCCTGTGGTGTTGGGGGCCATGTCGCTGAGCACCACATCGTAGGGCGCGTGCATCGCGAGTTGCTCGTTGTCCAAGCTGAGTGCGTCGCCTTGGATAAAAGTAGCGTGCGGCGGCAAGGCGCAGCGCAGCTCGTTGAGGTCCACTGCCAGCAGTTTGCCCGAGGCCGTGATTTTCTGTGCAGCATACATGCTCCAGCTGCCAGGGCATGCGCCCAAGTCCAGCACACGCATGCCTCCCTTGAGCAGTTTGGCGCGGTGATCGATCTCGTCCAACTTGAAGACACTGCGCGCAGGGAACCCAGCTTTTTTGGCCTTGTCCGTGTAATGGTCGGGCTTGTTGTAGTGATGCGTTTTGGCGGACATGGCGCGACCTTCTGTACACGCGCCACAAAGAAAAAGCCCGCCGCTCGTGAAGAGCAACGGGTTTTTCTTGGTGCAGAGCGCACCAAATCTGCGAGCTCAGCGCTTCTTGCGGACCTTGAGCTTCACGGCGTGGCGAATCAAGACGAAGTCGTTCTTGGCGCCGGGGACGCTGCCGCGGAGGAAAAGCTGATTCTTCTCGACGTCGATTTTGACGAGCTCAAGGTTCTGTACCGAGCAGCTGCTACCGCCCATTTGGCCGGGCATTTTGAGGTTGGGGAGCGTGCGCCCGGGGGTCATGTTGGTGCCGATGGAGCCGCCGTGACGCTGGTACTCGTGTACGCCGTGCGTGCGCTTGAAGCCTTTGAAGTTCCAGCGAACCATAACGCCCGTGAAGCCGTGGCCCTTGGACTTGCCCTTGACGTCCACCAGGACGCCGGGGGTGAACACTTGGTCCAGCTTGATCACGTTGCCGACTTCGAACTTGGCGGAGAATTCTTCGTTGCAACGCAGCTCTTTGACGACGCGCTTTGGGGTCACGCCAGCCTTAGCGAACTGGCCCAAGTCGGCCTTGGTGAGGTGCTTTTCTTTGGCTTCGACCATGCCCATGATGACGGCGGTGTAGCCATCTTTCTCGAGCGTGCGCTTGCCGACCACGGTGACTGGGCCCGCTTCGATGACGGTGGCGCGAACGACTTCGCCCTTGTCACTGAAGTACTGGGTAAAGCCGATTTTCTTGCCGTAAATGCCGCTGCTTGAATTCATGATTTGCCTGGGTCTACCCCTAAGGTTTGTCTGCAATTTTACACGTTTTGAGCCGTGTTCTGGCCGGGGGAGTGTGGCTCCGAGAAGCCGCGTTGCGGGGTAGATTGCAACGCCGTATGCACGTACACGCCAAGTCAGAGGCGTGAATAACTAGGCCAGAGCGGGCCGAAGGGCAAAGCCAAAGTGCACCTTTGTTGAGGAAACTCGCTACACGCCGCTTAGATGCCGCCTACATTCCATCCGGGAATCGAAGAAACACGCCTTTTGCGAGCCAGCCCTTGTCGGCCGTCGGTTCCTGATAGGCCACGAAGTATTTGTTGAGCCCCACCCACACGAGTTTAACGTCGTACGCGGATTGGGTGCTGATGCCCGCGCCGGAGGTGGCCATCGCTTCTTCCGCCAGCGTGGCTCCACCGGTGCCGAATTGCAGCGCATGCAGTGCTCCGGGGGTCGAGCTAGACCCTTGTACTCCCAACACAACACCTCCGCCCGCGTTGCTCCCTACACTAACAAGGCTGCCGAAATTGGACCAACTCGCGAGATCCGCCGTGGCGTCCCATTTGCGCAGGTGCGTGCGCTTCGCGTAGTCGTTGTAGACTACAAATAGGCCGTCGGTGTCGGCCCCCGTGGCCTCGGGACCCAAGGTCGTCGGGCTTGGCGAGCCGCGCTCTGCACTGAGCAGTCTTGCGCGGCCCGAGTCCGGCGCCGAGAGCCAGGTCGCTTTTGCGCCAGCGATGCGTAAGCCGTCCTGCATGTCGGCGGGCGCGGACCCCCACAACCACACTTCGCCCGCGGGCGAACCTGTAGGCGTGAGCGCGACCCCGGCGGCCTGGAAGTTGTTGATGCCCTCTACACCCCACGCGCCGCCCAAGGTGAATCCGGAGGCCGTCGTGCTGACCCAGGGGTTGAGCTGGCTCGCCGCCAACGCCTTGCCTTGGTACTTAAGTTCGGGGCCGTTGTGCACGGTGCCCTTGCTGGTGCCGTCGGTGCGCAGTGAGCGCCAACGGACCCGGGCCTGATCGCTGCTTGCTGTCCATGCCACAAGCAGCGTGTCACCTCGCACGGCGATGGCGGTATCTGTTTCATTCGCATCGCCATCGGACACTTGGACGGGCGCAAACTTTCGTGCGCCGTTGAGGTCGAAGGCCGTGACATAGACGCCGAGGTTCTCGCCAGCTTGAGCCGTTGCACTATATGCAACATACACGTTTGTGCCGTCGCTGGTCGCAAGCGTGTGGATCTCCACCGGCTTCTCGCCTGCGTTGTGACCCAACGCGATCTCAAACGGCGTGCCAAAGTATTTCAGGGCAGGGGCGGCATCTGCGCGTGCAGCATCGCGCGGCGTCACCGGCCCGCTGTCTGCCTCGCCGGCATCTAGATTGGGGCCGGCGTCGAGCGCGCCGGAGGACCCGGACGGTCCCGACGAGCAGGCCCACAGCGGTAGAGCCACGAGTGAAAGGAGCGAAAATCCACGTAAAACGACATGCATGGCCCCGCACGCTACGCGCGTGCTGTAGCTGTGGCCAGTCTCAAATCGTTGGCCTTGCGACGGTGACGTGAGGCGCTACTTGGTGCAACAGGAGCCCGGGTAGCCGGCACCGCATGAGTAGAGCGACATCGCGAAACCACCGGCGGCGGCGCAAGGGTCCACAAAATCGCCCATGCGACAGACGTAGCCTGCGGTCGAGCAGGGGGTGACCCGCGTACCACCGCCGCCGCTACCGCTGTCCACAACGCCTGAGCTGCCTCCGCTGTCGGCGACGGAGCCGCTGTCCGCCGCAGTGCTGCTGTCGTTCGTGAGGCCGCTCTTTGCATCCTGAACGGCTCCGACTTTTGCATCGGTGTTGGCATCAGTTGCGGTGCTGCCGATGGGGCTGCCTGGCGCTTTGGCCGAGGTGTCATCGCTGCATGCGAGCAACCCGGCCAACAGCGTGCCGCAAAGAAGGAGGCTTGTCACTCGCGGTATGTGGCGTGCGCGTGCGGTTTCCATTGAGGCAAGCGTGTCATGCCCGCGCGGCGTGCGCAAATCTTCGGGTGCAATGCGCTTGTGCAATCGCTAGGTTTCGCCCCATGAAATGGGACGAGGAAGGCGGCGGGGATTCGAACGATGTAGAGGACCGTCGCGGCCAAGGTAGCGGTGGAGGTAGCTTTGCGGGCGGTGGCGGCGGTGCTGGTGGATTGGGCCTCGCTTTTGGCTTGTTCCGGATCTTTGGCTGGAGGGGGCTCCTTGTGGGGGCCGTGATAGGCGTAGTCCTTAAAGCGAACCTCTTCGGCATGATGAATGGCGGAGGCGCAACGCGGGCCGTTGCACCGCCGAGTGCCGGCGCTCGCGTGGCGCCTGCGGACGAGCAGCAATCGGCCAAATTTGTCACGTGGGTGCTTAACAACGCGCAGTCGGTGTGGACTCAGGAATTCGCCGCGCGCGGATCGGCGTACGAGAAGACAAAGCTCGTGCTGTTCACGGGAGCAACCCGTTCGGGGTGCGGCGGCGCAGATGCGGCATCCGGCCCTTTTTACTGCCCCGCAGACCGAAAAGTGTACATCGACTTGG
>JAYWGI010000467.1:0-4225 GCA_043779025.1 Myxococcales bacterium | reverse complement strand
AAGCAGCCGAACTGGTGGTCGATCAAGAAATCGCTGCGTGGCGCACCTGGGTGCATGAGCTTGGAGCCAAGGAGGCGGTGGTGCTGCTCCGCGCGCGGGTCAGTGAGGTGCTCACCGCCGAGCTCGAGCGCACGCTTGCGGGGCGCCTGAAAGGGCTTGCGGAGCCCGAGCGCGAGGCCTTGCGCGTGATGGTGGATGCCATGGCGTCCAAGCTGAGCCATGGCCCCATTTCAACGCTCAAAGGCATGCCCGCCGAGGCGCAGGCCGGAGCAGTAGGCTTGTTGACGGAGCTGTTCGGTCTCGCGGCCGTGTCGCCAAATCAATCGTCGGAGCGCGCATCATGAGTCAAGGAAAATTAGTGTATGCTACCCGCAAATCACCCTTGGCGCTGGCTCAGTCGCGCGCATTTGCGGCGCGCGTGGCGGCAGCGAATCCAGGGCTGCTCATCGAAGAATTGCAAGTGGTGACCACCGGCGACCGCGTGCAAGATCGCCCGCTCGCCGACGTGGGCGGCAAGGGCTTGTTCGTCAAAGAGATCGAAGAGGCGCTGCTCGACGGCCGCGCCGACATTGCTGTGCACAGCATGAAGGACGTACCGTCCGATCTGCCTTCGGGCCTTGAGCTGGTCTGTATCCCCACCCGTGAAGACGCGCGTGATGTGCTGGTCTCGCCGCGCTTCGGAGGGCTCGCAGGGTTGCCTCGGGGCGCGCGCGTGGGCACGGGGAGCGCGCGCCGCAAGCTCGCGCTTTTGCGTTTGCGTCCCGACTTGAACGTGATGCCTCTTCGCGGCAACGTGGACACGCGCCTCGGCAAAGCGGACTCGGGCGAATTGGACGCCGTGGTGCTCGCGGGCGCTGGCCTCAATCGCTTGGGCTTGGGCGCGCGCGCTACGGATTGGCTCGCGGCGGATACGTTTGTGCCGGCGGTTGCACAAGGTGCCCTCGGTATCGAAGCGCGCAGCGACGACAGCCGCGTGCGCGCTCTGCTTGTATCCGTGCATTGTGCAGACACTGCCATCGGGGTCGAGGCCGAACGCGCCGTGATGCGCGCCCTGGGCGGCGACTGTCACACGCCGCTCGGGGTGCATGCCGTCAAGCAGGGCGCGCTCATGGTCTTGCGCGCCTGGGTAGCGGAGCAGGACGGAAGTGCCTATCGTGAAGGCATGCATTCCAAACCCTGGCCAAACACCGCCTCGGAAGCGCGCACGTTGGGTGCTGAACTCGGCAAGGAACTGCTGGGCGCGTGATGTCGCAGTTGTCGGTTTTGCTTGGTGTTTTGCTGCTTGCGCGCACATCGCAGGCCGGCGCGCCTGCGCAGCCCCAACACATCGCCGGCGCGGGAGGGAGCGCCTACTACTATACGCCCACCGCCAAGGGCTCCCTGCCCGTGTATGTGTACTTGCATGGCCGCGGTGGCCACGCGGACGCCGATTGCTTGGCGTGGTCCAAAGTGGTGCGTTCGCGTGGGTGGCTCGTGTGCCCCGAAGGCCAAGAGAGCTACGGGAACGGCCGCAGCTGGGGCAACAACGCCGCCGGCGCAGCCCACGTGATCCGGAGCGTGCTTGTGGCGCTCAACGCCAAACACAAGGGCCGCGTGCGCCTTCACAACAACGTGCTCATGGGCTTCTCCGAAGGCGCGTTCGTGGCGCAACAACTAGGCAAGGACGAGCCCCGCACCTGGACGCGCTGGCTCATCATGGCCGCCACGGACGCCTACTGGATGGGCGATACTGCGGCCGAACTCAAGAAGGCGAGGCCCAGCGTACGAGGCGTTTACCTTGTTACTGGCGCCTTGGACGAAACGGCGCCCGGCACCAAAAGTGTCGCGACATTGCTCAAGAGGGCCCGCGTGCCTGTGCGTGTGAGCTTGGTCAAAGGCATGGGCCACGAGCTTGCTCGGGACGCCATGAACAAGCGCTACGGTGCCGCCGTGGCGTGGCTCGCAGCGCGGTAGTTACCGATGCTGCTGTCGGAATCAATGGCCGTAGGGCGGGTGGTGCGGCACTTCGTTCAGCATGCCGTGGTGCAGCTGTGGCGTTCCGGAGGGGTCTTTGGAGCTCAAGGTGAACAGTCGTGCATGACCGTGAGCTGGCGTGAGAACGACTATCTTCGATGCGGCTTGATTGAGTTTGCGCTCCGCAGCAGGCGCTCCACCTTTGGGAAGCGAGGTCGCATCCACCGTCCACAGTGGGCGCGTGATCGGTGGTGGAGTGCCGGAGAAGTCAGCAGGCACAATACTCACCACCGGGAAAAAGGCAGCTGTGTTGCCGTATACAACTGTGGCCACTTCGCGGCCCGCGAACGTGAGCGCCGTGCTCTGGCTGCCGTCTCCAGGTGAGGCTTCAACGCGAACGGTTCGGGGGGTAGGCACACCCTCATCGACGACAGTGAAGGCAGCCCCATTTTGGGCGAAGGAACCTTGTGCATAGGGCGCCTCGGCGAATGACGGGACCCGGCTTTTGCCTCGCCAAACTGTCTGCGAGGTGCCGAGCGCGCCCGTCGCTGTCTCGTAGATCACGGCGCTTGCGTCCGGCGAAACTTCCACCGCGCGGGTGCCCATGCCAAAGCTTGCAATTTGCACCTCTTTGCCGCTGGCTACCTCGACCAACCACGCGCCGCCCTTGCCGCCTAGCGAATCGGGAGCGCGCGTCTCCGCTGCGTCGGCCCCGAAGGCCAGGCGCCCGTCTGCAATGAGGCCCAAGAACGTACCCTTGGCGGAGACGATTTCGCTGGTCTCGGGTTGGAGCATGCGTCCAGTGTTGAGGTCGACCGCGAGTCGAAGCACAGCACGTTCGCCCGACCGCTTGGGCACGCTTTGAAACACGACCACGCCGCCGGCTTCCAGCACCTCCTTCGGGTCGTGCCCTTGGAACGGCTCGAAGAGAGCCTTGTCGCCGAGGTTGGCGAGGAGGGCGCCATCCTTGGTGCGGTAGAGCTCGGTACCGACTTGCACCCACCCGTGGCCATTGGCCTCGGCGTAGCGCTGCACCACGAAGACCTCGCCTGTCTCACTAAGCCACACGGCTTCAGCCCTGTCGAAACCCGAGAGCTCCACGGGCAACAGCGTCGATGTGTTTGCCGCAGTGTCCGTCATCACGATGCGGTGTTGCGTCTCATGGGCCATACCGAGCACGACCGTGCCCGCACGCGCGTAGGCAAGCAACTCGGAGGGCGCGGCCACGTCTACAGGCGCGTAGGTGTTCCCCGGAGCCCAGCGCTCAATGGCGGCCGCACGCTTGCCTGCAGTGTACACTAAACCATAGCTCTTTCCGGTCGCCGGGTCGTACCCGAATCCGCCGCGTTCCTCCGGGCCCGCAGCACTTGGCATACGCCTCGCTTTTGTGCGCAAGTTCATCAGGGCCACCGCGCGCAATTGGTTGTCAGAGCCCAGGAACTGGGGGTGGTCTGTGCGCAAGGCCACGAGGTCGCCCGTTGCATCAAAGTCCTCAAACGCCCCGGCCAGCTCCACCGACCCACCCCCGATCAGGCGAGCACGATTGTTGGTGCCGTCGAAGTAGACCAAATCGCCGCAGGGCCCCACGTGCGCGTTGTAGCTTTCTACATTTTCAAGCCTCTCAAGCGGCGTGAAGTTGTTTGGGCAATGGTCTGCCCGTCGGGCCACAACCGGTGGAACGCGCGGCGTCTCGACCTCCGAGTTCGGGAGCGAACCCTGGTCAGCGATGCGGAAGCAGGCAGGCAAGGTCATGAAGGCGAGGAGGGAGAAGGCTGAGGTACGCATGCCGGTGGCGGAGCAATTTTGCGGCCAATGCGAATGCATTGAAATCTGAGGGATAGGAGCTTTCAAACTGTGCCACGTGGCGCATGCGTACGACATTTGTGTCGTGATGCCATGTCGTGGCTCGGCGTCGCACAAGATGGCCCGTCGTCATGGCGCCGCCATCGTTGACTGCAGGCCCGGCCCGGGCTAATCCCCAACGCCCGCCCATGTTTCTCCAGCCAGACCTGCCAAAAGCCACCTCCGACGCGCCTGTGACGGCCACCACTGCTGCTCCAGGAGCCCCCGCGGCGTCTTCAGCGAACGCGCAAGCCACGCCTTTCGGCGGTCAGGGCGGCATGCTCATGATGATGCTGGTGCTCATGGGAGGCATGTTGTTCTTCTCGTGGCGTCGTCAGAAGACGGACGACAACGCACGCAAGACGCTCAAGGTGGGAGACCGCGTATTGATCCAGGGTGGCCTCTTTGGCGAGCTTGTCGAAGTGGGCGA
>JAYWGI010000466.1:0-4242 GCA_043779025.1 Myxococcales bacterium | reverse complement strand
CAGATTCGCTTGGGATACCGTCGTGTTGGGCGGCTGCGGTGTCCAAAGCGGTGTCCGTGGACGGCACGCCGGGACACCGTCCTGTTGCCTCGACCTGGACGTCGAGAGGCTCGCGCAACAGATGAGCCCCGCGTCGCGGCTGCAGGGACGAGTGCATAGGCGACGCTACGGTGCCCAGGTCGCACCCATCGCGAACGCGGGGTGTTTGCATTTGAAGAGGCACGCACGGATGGGGGGTGCCCGAGGAAAATGAAAAATAGTTCGTGGGCCGTGACGGAAGCGGGCAGGACGCCACAATCGCCGAGTATGAAACTCAACACCTCATCCTACCGTTCCTTTTCCTTCCGTCTCATCACCGTGATGACACTCGTGCTCGGTGCCGCTTCCGCGGCCTGCTCCGGCGACGACTCCTCGTCGTCGGGCGGAACGACCAACACCAACACCAACACCAGTGCGCTGGGCCCCAACTGCACAAAATATATCGAAACGTGCTGCCCGGCGCTCATGGCCAAGGCAGGACAGCCCACCACCACCTGCGACACCGCCAAGTCGGGCTACTCAAGCAGCTATTCGTCGGCAACGGCCACGCAGAAAGAAGCCATCGAGAACACCTGTAGCCAAGCCAACGCCAACGGAAAGACCATGGGTGTAAGCGGCTGCTGAGCCTCTGGCAAGCCAGCCAAAACCCATAGCAAAACACTCCGGTGAGACCCTTTCGCGGGCTCACCGGAGTGCCTTGGTTTTGTCGGCGAGCCGTGGCTGTCCCCCATCGCGACTCCAGCGACGAGTGGCGGCCCACTGC
The DNA here is from genome assembly GCA_043779025.1 of Myxococcales bacterium. Lineage (GTDB taxonomy): Bacteria > Myxococcota_A > Polyangia > Polyangiales > Polyangiaceae > JAAFHJ01. Next base: position 3,440 of record JAYWGI010000466.1, on the reverse strand, counting down.
AACGTCGCCGCCCAAGAACAGCCGCGTGGTCGCATGCTTCGAGCCATGCGAAGCGCCCTCTCGGGTTACACTCGCGCACCATGCCCTCCGACTACACCTTGCACAGCGAAGCGCCTGAGCTCGCCGAGTTTCGTGCATTGCTCACGCATTGCGAATTCCGGGCGGCGGAGCTCCCGGACGAGCGCCTCCTGCGCCTCATCACGCGCGCCACATTTTTCGAAACGGCGCGCGGTCAACGCGGTGAGCTCCTGGGGTGTGCTCGCGCCATCTCCGACGGCGCTTGGGTCACGCATCTGTCGCAGTTGCTTGTGTACGCGCACGCCGAACGGCGCGGCATCGGACGCGCGCTAGTGAATCGCATCGCCGAACGCGGCGGCCCGGAGTGCACGCTGACGCTGATGGCCAACGCGCAGTCGCATGCGTTTTACACACGACTTGGGTTTGTGAGTTCGGCGGGCAGCTTGACGCGTGGGCGGCTCCGTTAGATTTGCGCTTCTCGCTGCGTAAGCGGAACCAACGCGTGGGCGGCCACAAAAGTACGCAGCGCGTGACAGATTCGGGCCGCTGAGCACAATGAGTGACGTATGATCCCCATGATGAAGATACTCTGTCGCGCCGCTGCTCTCGTACTCACGTTGTTCGCGTCCGCGTGCGGGCCCAACATCATTCTGCAGCGCACGGGCTATGCCCCACCAAAGGCGGATACTTGCAACGTCGTCGTGGTCACGAAGAGCTCAACTGAACTCATGGGTGAGGTGCAGGCACCAAGTAGCAAATTTACGATGCTTGGAACCATCACTCTCTCCGATAGCGGTTCTCGCGACCCGTTTTCGGAGGATTCGATGGAAATTGTGCGCCCACGCGTGTGCAAGCTGGGCGGTGACGCCGTCGGCTTGTCCGGAGCGGTGTCGGTCGGCGGCGGCGGTAGCACGACCACCCACGCCGTATTTGCACGCAAAGGAGGCGATACCCCCGTGTCGACTCCCCCCACGATGTAAATTAGCGCGCTCATGCTCGGCGCAGCCGGTCGACTTGGATTTCAGCGAATGGAGCGGCGAGTTGTGGGCCATCAAAATCGAGGCGAGCGACGGCGGCGCCTCGCCCGCCTCGCAAGGCGTTCGGCTTGATGCATTCGATGACCATTCGAACCACCGCATTCAGAGCTATCCAAGCTCCGACGGCTTGGAGGTGGATCGTCTTAAGCTCGCTGGAACTGGGGGCGACGACGATACGGTTGAGTTTTCCGGCGCCGAACGGGCCACTCCTGCGGTGAGGAAAACCTCGAAGATCCCGAAGAGCACGTCCGCTACTTTCTCGGCCTCAAGAACGGCAAACCGCGTTGGGTGCCGGCGCCCAAGCCGCGCAAAGACGCGGCGCTATGAGCTGCCAGTTTCACCCAAGCGCGTGTGTCGGGATGTGTCCCCACGCACCAAGAAACGTCATGTTTTCATAAAATGCCACAAACTGCGCGCGGCGCTCGACGGCATTGCTCAGCGGGACGACGCGTCTACACGCCTCATGCCATCGCGGTAGCTAGGGTATCGCAACACCACATCCAGCTCACGAAGAGCGCGGCGTCCATCGACCATGCGGTTGCCTCGGAGCGAAGCATGTACTTGCTCTTCCGGCACGGTGGGGGGGACCGCACAGCCATACTCTTCGCAGATCCATTCGACCACGTCGCACTGACGGGAAGGCTCCGCATCGCCCACCACAAAGCATGCACTTTGCACCTTGTCGCTCGCGAGCAAGAGCGCTGCGAGATCGTCGACGTGAATGCGCGACACGTAATTCTCCGCGGCCCCCGGAAGCTTATGCAAGCCGCTATGCACCCGCACATGTAGGCCGCGATCGGGACCATAAATGCCCGGCGCGCGTAGTACGGTGCCGCCTAACGCGCGATAGGCGGCTTCAGCCTCGAGCCTTGCACTGGGCCCCGAAGCCGGAAGTGTGTCGTCATTCACGACGCCTTGATTCGAGCCATACACGCCTGTGCTCGAGACATAGGTCACAGCGCCGGCGGCCGCGAGGTACTGCGCGAGCGCGGCGTCCGTGTGGCCGTCAGGAGGGAAGCACACGATCGCGTGCACGTCGGGCGCGGCGTAGCGCTTTGCGGCCTCGACCACATTTGTGCATAGCGCACGCAATCCAAGTTGCTCAAGCTCGGCCAAGCGCGACGCTGAGCGCACGACGCAGAGCGCCTCGTCGCCGTGCACTGCGGCGAGCTGCGCCACGCGCGCGCCCACGTACCCCGCACCGAAGATCAGGCGCATGGGATCACATCATCCGTGGCCGCGTCGCGCAGATTCACACGTTCGCCGTGTAGCACGACTCGCGGACTGGTGCGTCGCGCGCGCGAGCGACCATTAACGACACGCTATGCGGCTCATGTTGCCGTCCGAGCCCGGTACCAAACACGACGAGCTGCTGCATCTTCGGACCGTTCACCCAGTACCATTCCCGCCTATCGCTGCCGAGCGGGTACGTAACGTCGTGCACCGCGACGGCATGCGCCGTGTAGACGCGCCGTCGGATTTGGCGGCGGACTGCAAGCGCGCGAGCAAGCCCCGGCACGCCTCTGGGGCGCGATCGCTAGCGCCTGGCCCGTTCAAAGGCCGTGCGCACGTCGAGCGGCTCCGCAACGCGACTCAGATGCTCGTACATGCACGCGAGCATGAGCGACAGTGTGACGAAGTCCGGGTGTAGGGACGCACCCACCGACATGCTTTCCGCGAGCACGGCTGTTGAGCGCTGAACAAAGCTCTTTGCCGAGAATGCCACGGCACGGGTATCACCGAACTGTGCACGAAGCGCCGACTCTGCATGCGCCAAACCAAGGCCGCGTGCGCCCGCGGAGAACTGCGCGGCCCGGCCCAAGAAATAGCCCTCGTACATGTCGCGGCAGGCGTCCGTAAAGTCGGAGCTCCAACGCGCCTCCAGCGGCATAGGTCGCCAAAAGAGCATGTCTCCGCGGCTGCAAAACGCGCCCGAACGCAAATCCAGCATCACCGGCTCACAACCAAACACCTGGCGGAAGTAGAGCGACAAAACGGACTCGCCTTGAGCGCGCGTGGGCACGTAGGGCGCGTGCTCCGGGAGTTCCGCGACCCTCACGACCCCAGAAAAGTCGCTCGCCGAAACATGTGAACTATACATACAACTATCCACAGCGCGAGACCAACTCAACGTGCGGCAGGCGTGAACCAGATGCCCGGGCGGCACCACCTGCAGCAGCGCCGGCGAAAGCAACGCACCCACTGCGGCCCAGGTGTCTGCGCTCACGCGTGCACCGACAAAGGCTGGCACTGAGGGCAGAAGTAGCAAGGGCGTGCGGCCAACGTTACCCGCCCAATCGGCCCTGCGCACACACGACAGATGGCACGATGATACACGTACAACGACTCGCTTCGCTTTAACCGCTTGGTGCCAGGCGGAGCGGG
>JAYWGI010000465.1:0-4252 GCA_043779025.1 Myxococcales bacterium | reverse complement strand
CAAAGAGCGCACGGCGCCCCCACATCATGTCTTGCGCGGCGCCCTCCGAGGGCAACCAACGCAGCGATTCGGGCTGCACACGCGCCTCCGCTTGCCGGCCCAAGGCCTCCGCCAGCGGCGCGAGCCCAGGGGCCTTCACGCCTTGGCCCGTGCTCCGCACCCCCCACAAGCCCAGCACGCAAAGCCCCGCGATCCGTACGCGGGTCCAAGGGTCGGGGAAGAGCTCGAGCGCGCGCCGTGGCTGCTTCACGGTTTGCCTTCAGCCTTGCGCGAAGACTGCCGCCATGTCAGCCGGCAACTCCGAGCGCACGTCGAAGGAGGGCCTGGGCTCATGTCGCACGCGGCTAGCATGCAGCGCGTGGCGCGTGAGTCCTGCCACCTCGGGGCCGCCGTAGAGCACGTCGCCCGCCAACGGCGCTTCAATGTGCGCGAAGTGCGCGCGGATCTGATGACGGCTCGCCTTGTTGAGACTCACCTTCACAAGCGCCCAACGGCCCTTGCGCTCAAGCACCTCGTACTCCGTCACGGCGGGGCGGGGTGACAAGCGCATCACGTCGCGCGGGTGCACGCAGGCAAGCACGCGGCGTTGGTCTTTGGGGTGGTTGGTGAGCGGCACCTCGATGACGCCCTTGTCGGTGAGGTTCGCCTCCTCACACACGACCAAGTATTCCTTCTCGATGAGCTTGTCCTCAAGCGATTCGCGCAAGTTTTCAAACACGGCGGCCGTGCGCGCAAACACGACGAGGCCGCTGGTGTCGGTATCGAGGCGGTGCAAAAGACCGGGCTCGCGCGGGCCATAGCCTACGCCGGCGAGTTCAGGGAATTTGGCCAGTACCGCACTTGCGAGCGTGCCCAACTCACCCGGTCGCAGGGGCATGCACGGCATGCCTGCAGGCTTGTCGCACACGATGATGACGTCATCTTGGTACACCACATGAGCGTCGGTGTTTGGGTCTGGCAGGGCGGCGTCCATCTCGTGGCTCACGTCTTCGCCCGGAAAGGTGATCACATCGCCCGTGTGCACGAGCGCGCTCTTAGGGCCGCGCTTTCCGTTCACGCGGACAAGGCTCTCCTCGATGGCGCGGCGTACGCGCGCACGGGTCGCCCCCGTGTAAAGGTGCACAATGCATTTGTCGAGCCGCTCGCCGTCGAGGGTGTCAGGTACGGTGAGGGTGATGTCGGACATGCTGCCAGGGCTTGTAGCTCATGCGCGCGCCCGCCGTCACGTGCAGTCGCCGGGCATCGACCCTTTGTGAGACGTTAAGGGGATCTGGCAGGGCGATGGCGACGCCTCCCGCCGCGTCAACCGGGGCAGGAAAGCAGGCACGGTCTTAAGGTAGTCCAGGTAGGGCGCGCCGTAGCGCGCCATCAACCGCCGCTCCTCGTACCACCGCATGGGCAGCATGAGCCCTGCGCCAAAGCACAACGTGTACACCGCATGCATCTGTGCACCGGTGAGCACCGAGTGCACGGCCACCAGAAGCACTTCTGCTGCCTGAATGGGGTTCCGGATGTGCGCGTAGATTCCCCGAGTCGCAAGCCCCAAAGGCGGGTCCAGTGGGTCGGGCGTGCCGCCCTGGGCGCACAAGTCGCGCGTCCCTCGTCGTGCCAGCCACAGCGCCGCGCACAGCAAGCATGCCGAAAGCACAACACGCCAGGCTGCAACGTGCGCATTGGAGCTCCACGTCGGGTCAATCATGTGCGGCAGCCACACGGCGAACACAAACGCGAAGCTTGCCCAATGCATGGCCAGCCGCGCGCGCCAAAATTGCCGCTCATGCATCGCGCGCGCAAAAAACACGCCGCTCCAAGCGGCTACCCACCACGCGGCCACCGCACGCAATTCACTGGGTCCGGTAACTGCATGCACTGCACACACAACGCCCGCGGCCGCCAGCAGACCGCGGCGGCTGCGCGAGCCACTGTGGAGCGATGCGAACGCGGCACTCAGCGAGGCCCCAAGCCAAGCGGCTTGCCAGTCGAACCCGGCGTGTGACCACGAGAGCGCGCCCGCGCATGCGAACGCCCACCAGCTCGAGCGAAACACGGCGCCCGCCTGCACGCGGTCGAGCCCGCTGGCGGCGTTGGGCGCACCGGCGGTCCATACGTGCGCAGTGAGCCCAAGCGCGGCGTACACCAGCGCCATATCCAGCGCGGGCAAGAGCACGCCGCTCATGGCAAGGGGGACAGCGTGGCCAAGATGGGCGCCAGCGCGCGCGGCTCTTGGCTCTGGGTTGCCTCCATGCTGCGCGCATAAGCGCTCAGCAGGTTGCCCTGAATGGCATGGCCCAGCACGCGCTCCACGGGCGCAAAGTACCAACGAGGCGCCGCGCGAGGCGTGTACTCGGTGGAGTGCACGATGCGCGTACGGGTAGGCGAGAGCTCCTCGAAGCGCAGGGTGGAGTCGCCGAACTCAAGCCAGTGGTCGAAGAACTCGCGGCCCGCTTGCTCCACCGTGACACGAAACGTGAAGGACTCTGGCGCGTGGGCTTGATGCACGCGGGCCAGCAAAACACCATTCGAAAAGCGAATACGCCGCTCGCTCCCCACCTCGTTGCCACCGCCCTCGATGGCTAGAGGCTCGGGCAAGAGCGTGCGCATCCACCAGGGCGACGCATCGCGCATGGGCAGGTACAAATGCGCGATGCTTGCGTAGACCTCCGCGCGCGGAAGGGCTACGTCGATGCTGTCTTCGAGCAGCACCGGCGATGCAGAGCCGTGTGGCATGGTGCCGTAGCCGGCGGTGAGAAAGAGTGCGAGCGCCAAGATGCGATTCACGTAGCTTTCTCGAGACTCCGTCTCGCTGCGCTCCGTAAGCCACGCTACTAAGGGCGCAATTATCATGTGCCACGGCAAGATCACGATGTAACAAATGATGCCCTCACGCATCAGTGGCGCGGCTGCGGCAAGTGCGACACATGACATTTTGAATGCCACGGACGGGCGCGAAATAAATGGCGAGGACGGAAGGGAAGCAGCGTAGAAACCAAAAGCGATTGGCACCAGCCAAGGAAGCGTCATCCAGACCGCCGAAACCAAGCTTGGAAACGAGTCCCAAGGGTTGTCGCGCCCTTGGCCCTCGACAGTCCCAAACCAAATGCGCATCAGGAACCAAGGAAGCGCCAGGCCCACCCCCGCGAAGGCCGCGCGCCGGTAATGCGTGCGAAGTGGCGTGGGCTCGGCTTCGACTGCGGCGACGGGAGGGGTCGAGGACATATCGCATGAGTATCGCTCCAATTGCCGCGCGTCAACAGTTTGTGACTACGGTCACAAACTAAGCCTTCCCTTGATGACAGAGGTCACTTTTCGAACATGCCCCTCGCGTGTTCTCGTGCTAGGCCACCCTCATGCCCCGGCTCCCCGCCACCAAAACCAAGAAGTCCGATGCGACGCGGGCGCACATCATGGAGGCGGCGTTCAGGTTGTTCCGAAAGAACGGCGTCTCGGGCACCACGATGCGCGCCATTTCGGTAGAGGCCGGCGTGGCCTACGGACTGGCGTACAAGTACTTCGCAAGCAAAGACGCGCTGGTGCTTGCCTTCTACTATGGCCACCACGACAAGCACATGGCGCTCATGGAGACGCGTGTACGTGCGGCGCCAGTGCGAGAGCCAGGAGATCGCATGGCGCAGCTGCTCGAGGCTCAGCTCGATGCCATGGCCCACAACGACGACAAGCTCTTGCGCTCGCTCGCTCAAAGCGTAATGGACTCCGAAAGCCCTACGTGGCTGTTCTCGCCGGAGACCCAAGACCTCCGCGATCGCACCGCGCTACTGATTCGCTGGGCGCTGGAGCATGCGGGCATGGAAGGCGACGCGCTGGACGTTCTTGCTCGCGGGCTTTGGGCCGTGCAGATGGGCGTGCTCTACTTTTCGGTGCATGACGCCTCGAAAGGGCGTGTGCGCACACGGGCACTCATCGCTGGAGTCAAAGATATGCTCAACGGACTTGCGGCGCTTGGGCCATTCGCGGCCCCCATGCTTGAGCAGGTAGCCTGCGTCATGCGCAAAGCAAGCGTTCCGCTGTAGCGGCGCTCGGAGGTCCCGATCGTCGCAGACTTAGAACCCGGAAAAGGCCTTCAACTTTAACGCGTCGGGCGTCTTGTCGCCCTTCTCATCACGAAGGGTCCACGTGCTTGTGCTCTGCACATGACCGCCCTTGCGCATTGTCCAAAGCGTAAACAGGGGCTTGGCGCCCGCTTTGGGCAACACCACCGTGATTTGCGTCAGCGCAACACCGTGCACTCCACACG
>JAYWGI010000464.1:0-13932 GCA_043779025.1 Myxococcales bacterium | reverse complement strand
CGGTAAATGCGGCCGCGCAGGTACTGGTCTCCGCCTGGGGCGCGCCGCAGGTCGTTGTGCACAATGCGGGTATTGTGCGCCGTGCGCCCGTCGATAGTTTGAGCGATGAGGCGTGGGATGCGTCGCTCGCGGTCAATCTCTCGGGGCCATTCTATCTCACGCGCGCCACGATGCCCCCCATGCGTGCGGCAGGCTCCGGAAGGCATGTGTATATTGCAAGTATATCGTCCACCTTGGGCACGCCCCAGCTTTCGGCGTATTGCGCTGCAAAGTGGGGCGTCGTTGGCTTTATGAAGTCGGTCGCCGAAGAGCTTCGCGGCTCGGGCTTGCAGGCCATGGCGGTGCTCCCGGGGTCTGTTGACACGCGCATGCTTGAGGGCTCGGGTTTTGCGCCGCAAATGCGCCCGGCCGACATTGCGAGCACCGTGGTCTATGCGGCGCTGCACGCGCCCGCTGCGATGAATGGAAGCGCCATCGAGGTCTTCGGGCCATGATCCCTTTGCATCCGGCGCGCTCGGCGGCGCTCTCGGAGAGCTCCGCACGGCTTGTAGAGATCGCGCGCGTGCCGTTTGCGCTCTTGGAGCAACATGGCATGTGGCGGGTTGTCTATCCGCCCTACGACGTGCTTGTGGTGCTTCACGAGGGCGGGCTTTTCGCTATCGAGGATGCATGCAACCACGCGGGTGCAAGCTTGCGCGGTGGCGACATCGTGGACGGTTGCATCGAATGCCCAGCGCACGGATACTTGTTCGATTTGCGCACAGGCGATCTGCATAAGCCCAAGGGATTGTGCGGTCCGCAGCGCGTGTTCCAGGTGGGCCGCGAGGGCAATGAGGTCGTCGTGTTCGAGGCGGCCGCCACGCGGCTCGTTGACCGCGCTTAGCGTTCGGCCAGGCCACGGAGCAGGCGGCCGTGTAGCCCGCCGAAGGCGCCGTTGGAAAGCACCGCGATGCTGTCGCCCTCTTTGGCTTCAAAAATTAGCGTGCCTAAAATCGTGTCCACGTCTTCGCTCGCTGTCGCTTTGCGGCCCAGGTCTTCGGCAAGCTTGGCGACGTTCAAGCGCTCCGCCTCTGGCACATTGGTGCGGCCGAGCGGCGCGAGCAGCACCACGTCGGCGGCTCCGAAACTTTGCGTGTATTCTACCTGGTGCAAGGCCCGGCAAGCGGTGGCGCTTCGTGGCTCAAACACAGCAAATAATCTGCCTGATGGGTTGCGTGCACGCAGACCCTCGAGCGTCAGTTTTACAGCCGTGGGGTGATGCGCAAAGTCGTCGTAGACCCGCACGCCGCCCGGGGTGCCAAGCAATTCCTGACGGCGCTTCACGCCCTCATAGGAGACTAAGCCCGCGCGCAGCGTGTCCCACGGAATTGAGAACCCATGTGCGCCCACAGCCAAGGTGGCCAGCGCGTTCTTCATATTGTGCATGCCTGTGAGCTGCGCGCGGAAGCGCCGCACCAACACGCCGCCAGCGTACACATCGAAAGGCTGAAAGTACCCCTCCACCGGAGCTGGAGCTGCTTGCCACTCCGCTACGACATCGCCGGTGTTCTCGCCGAAAAGTGCATAGTACACAATGTTTAAGTGCGTGGCTTGGGCGCACACCTCGCGCACAAGTGGGTAGCTCGCATCGGCGATCACGGTCGAGCCCGGTGTGGCTTTGGCGAGCAGTTGCCGAAACGCGTCTACGTAGGCGTCTTCGCTCGCGTACAAGTCAACGTGGTCGTACTCGATGCTAGTGAGCACCAAGACATCGCTCTCGTGAACGCCCACGTAGTCCAAAAACTTTGGTTTTTTGCTCCAATACACGTCGTCGTACTCGTCGCCCTCCAGCACAAAGGGCGTGCGCGTGGGCCGCGTGGCGCCCGTCAGCTTGGGCGACTTCGCGCCATACACCGCGCCGCGTTCAAAGTTGTGCGGCTGACCGCCAATAAAGAACCCAGGCTCGAAGCCTGCTTTGTACAAGCACCAAGAAACCCACCCAGTGGTTGTGGTCTTGCCGTGGGTGCCGGCGATCACAACCGAGCGCCGTCCGTTCAAGCAGTGGTCTCGCAGCAACTTTGACATGCTGGTGCGGGCGATGCCGTCTTGCTCTGCGCGCAGGGCTACGGGGTTGTCGCTCCGAAGCGCATTGCCCACCACGACCAAGTCGGGTTTGGAGTCCAAGTGTTTGGCCTCATAGCCTTGCATCAGCGTGACGCCGGATTCTCGAAGCATGGGGCCGGCCGGAGGGTCGAAGCGCAAGTCGCAGCCCTCTACCTCATGGCTTAGGTCGCGAAACATACGGGCGACCTGCGCCATGCCAGAGCCAGAGATGCCTGCAAAATGCACTTTCATGTGCACCCAACCTACTGCGCCTCACGCGCTGCCGACAAGCGGCGTCGCGCGTTGCCTACACCTGCGCCGTGTGTGCTTGACGGGCGTCAAGTTGCGGAATGCTGCTTGGGGTTTGCTACGACCTCAAATGGCTCATGCGCAAGCCCACCCGGGGAACGTTGGTCCAGGGCTGCCCTGATGCGTCTATCCAGATCTGGTCCTCGGGACGAACCGGTCGGCGTAAATAGCTTTGCGTGCGAGGGATTTTTGGTTAGACACCAGTCCCCCCCCAAAAAATTTCAAGGACACATCATGTTCCTCAATCTCTCCAAAAAATCACGCAAGACCAACCGCTCGAAGTCCAACCGCTTCCGCGCCAAGCTCAAGGCCAAGGACAAGAACCGTCGCGGCCGCGTTTACCAAGCCGGCAAGAAGTAAAGCCTTCAGAGGTGCAGCGCAACGTCGCGCGCGGGCTTCTGTTCGCCGGATTCTTGTCGCTTCACTTACATGCGCTTTACACTCTTCACGCTGCCATCCCGTTGGGGATTGCAGCGTGTGTTGTTTCAGCGGCGTTGTGGTGTTCGCTGCTCGGCGGGCGGCGTTGGTGGGCGTTGCTGCTTGCGCTGATGTGGCTGCTCCTGACGGTGAGCCTTGTGCTCACGCTGGCGCTGGTGGGGCGTTTGCCGTCATCGGATACGGTATGGATGTTGCTGTCTTCGCCGCCCTACGCCGCGCACTTGCTCCGGCACGCCGGGCCAGTGGGCCTCTACGTGGCGGCGCTCGCGTTGCTCATCACCGTGGCCGCGTGGGCCGTGCGTGCAGCGGCGTTGCCGTCGCTCAGGTGGTTGGGGCCGCTGGGCGCGGTAGGCGCGCTTTTGCTCGTGCGCTCGGCCTCGCTTGTGCCGGCCGATCTCGCGGTGCTGCGCTTGGCGTCCCGCATGTGGGCAGAGCGCGCCGTACGCGCCGAGCGTGAGCCGCCATCAGCGGGGCGTCGCGTGGTGCCGGACTCCGTGGCGATGGCGTCGGGTGACGTGCGCCCCGCACGCGCGGTGGTTTGGCTCATTCATGAAAGCTTGCGGACCGATGCGCCGCGGCCACAACTCCCGGCCTCGCGCCAATATGTGTACTTCGCAAGCACCTACGCGCAGTCCACGCAAACCCCTGTTTCCGTACCATCGATGCTGACCGGTCTGGCCCCCGACGACACGCGCGCGCACTTTGCGGAGGCGCCGTTTGCGTGGCACTGGTTTGACGCTAGCGGTGAGGCCAGCGTGTTCGTTTCCCCCCAGATTTTTACCTGGTCGAACTTGCATCGCTTCTATTTCGACGACCGGCCCCCGAGCTTTGTGCGCACCGCGGAGTCGTTCAAGGGGGCGCCGGTCAATGATGGCGGCGTTGCAGACGGCGAGGCGGTAGACGCCGCCTTGGACCTGGCCGATCGCGTATGGTCCACACGCGGCGAATTGTTTCTCTTCGTACAGTTCAACGCCGCGCACCTTCCGTGCTGGCATCCTGGCGTGGAGCCTGGCTCGGCGCACTACGAGGCCTCTGCGGCGCGCGACGCACGCTGTCATGAGGCCGCCGCCTACGAGCGCCGCGAGGAGACGCGCTTGCTCGCCGGCTTGTCGGTACAAGGGTCTCTGCAACATGCATGGATTGTCTCCACCTCCGACCACGCGGAGGTTCCGGACGGAGCTCCGCCCGGGCGCGCGTACGACGTGCGGGCCGAGCTTGCGCATGTGCCCATGTGGATCTCGCCGCCGCCATATTGGTGCATTGCGCACGTAGGTGAATGCGCCCAGCTACGCACCAACACGGCGCGAATTGTGGCCAATACCGATTTGCTTCCCACTCTGCTCGACGCCCGAGGGCAGGGCGCGCCCCTCGGCGCCGTGGGCCACTCTTTGCTCCGCCCATTGCCTGCGGAGCGCGTGGTGCGCGCCTGCATTGGCGTGCCGCTGCGGGCGTGGGACAACCACGCATGCACAGAGTTTCACTGACCCGCGGTTGCGCTGTTCCTGCATGTAGACTTGCGGTAGTTTCCGCCCTCATGAATACCCAAGCTCTGCGCCTCTCGTTCGTTGCTCTTTCGCTCGCGTTGGTTTCGGCCGGCTGCGGCGGCAACAAGGCATGCTGCAAAGGCGGCGCCAACTCCCCCTGCGCCGAGCACCACGCGGGCGGCGAACACGAGGGGCCCGCAGCAGGCACGTTCAAAATGATGAGCTTCGTGGAGCTCGATGCCGCGCGCGCGGCCTCCCCCAAGAACGTCTTCGTCTTCGATGCCAATGGCCCTGAGAGGTACAAGTCCGGGCACATCCCCGGCGCCGTGTTGGTCGCGCACGACGGCGTGAAAGCAGACGTTCTGCCGGCCGACAAGGCGGCGACATTGGTCTTCTACTGCTTCAACCCCAAGTGTAGCGCGTCCCACCAAGCGGCCGAGAGCGCGCGTGCATTGGGCTACACCAACGTGTACGTGTTGCCCGAGGGCATCGACGGCTGGCAAAAAGCGGGCCGCGCCACCGAGGCCGGCAAGTAGGTTCAGGCCCCACGCGCGGGCCGGCAGCGATGTTTCCAGAATCATTCGGCTCCAAGCCTAAGGGGGCACGCCTAGAGCGCGTCCTTTCGTCATCCCATTGGCGCGATGGCCGCTTTCAGAACACGGTGCCCGTCGCCAAACCGCTCGAAGACGGCAAGGCCTTTCAGCTCGCAAACGCGTTCCTTTTCGGACGCGAGCAGCGCACGCCGCCGCGGCCTTTGCCGGTCTTGGACCCGCGCGCCGCATGGATGCAGAATGCACCGAGTGGATTGCGCATCACCTGGCTTGGCCACTCAACCTGCTTGCTCGAAATGGACGGCCTGCGTGTGCTCACCGACCCCGTGTGGGGCGGACGCGCATCGCCGTTCTCGTGGGCCGGGCCTGCACGCTTTCATGAGGTTCCGGTATCGATTTCCGACTTGCCGCCACTCGATGCCGTGGTGCTGAGCCACGATCACTACGATCACTTGTGCTGGCCCACCTGGCGCGAGCTTGCGGCGCTGAACGTACCTATTGTGACCTCGCTCGGCGTGGGTGCACATCTCGAGGCCTGGGGCGTGCGACCCGACCGCATTACGGAGCTTGACTGGTGGGAAGCCGCGGAGTTCGCAGGCGGGACGCTGCAAATCACGGCGGCGCCTGCGCGTCATTTTTCGGGGCGCACGGGCCAGAGCAACCAAACGTTTTGGTCGTCGTGGGCCATCGATAGCGGCAAACACAAAGTGTTTTTCAGCGGCGACACGGGCATCACGGATGAGTTCGAAGAAATCGGCCGCCGCTTGGGGCCCTTCGATGTCACGCTCATGGAGGTCGGTGCGTTTCATACTACGTGGTCGAGCATTCACCTGGGACCCGACAACGCTATGCGCGCCCACACCATGCTGCGCGGCAAACACCTTTTGCCCGTGCACTGGGGCACCTTTAACCTCGCACTGCATGCGTGGGACGACCCGGCCGAGACACTGCTCGCGAAGGCGCCCGGAATTGGTGTTTCGCTGCTCACACCGCGTGTGGGGCAAGTCTTCGAACCCTCGCTCGCAGAGGGTCCGGAGGCGTGGTGGCGAAACTTGTAGAGCCACCCGTTCGGCCCGTGGCGAAGGCCGAGCCCCAGCTTGTTGCGTTTGTTTCCGCCAAAGCGTTTGCCGCCTGGCTAAAGAAGAACCAGAGCTTGCAGGTCGGTGTTTGGATGCAAATTGCAAAGAAGAACAGCGGCGTTGTTTCAGTGACTTATGCGGAGGCGCTAGAGGTGGCGTTGTGTTGGGGCTGGATCGACGGTCAGATTAAGCGCTTTGATGAGACCACGTTCTTGCAGCGATTCACGCCGCGACGTCCGCGAAGCATGTGGTCACGCGTGAATCGCGACAAGGTGGGGGTACTCGTCGCGGCTGGCCGGATGCAGGCGCCCGGCCTTGCCGAAGTGGATCGCGCAAAGATGGATGGGCGCTGGGATCGCGCCTACGAATCGGCCAGCCGCATCACCGTGCCGCCGGACATGGAGGCGGCTTTTGACGCCAACCCCAAGGCCGCGGCCTTTTTTGGCTCGCTAGATGCCGTCAACCGCTACGCCATTTTGCATCGCGTGCAGACTGCAATTAAGCCCGAAACCCGGGCTGCACGCATCGCCAAGTTTGTGGACATGCTTGTGCGCGGCCAAAAGCTGCATCAGTAGGCGCATGGGTCGGCCGCGTTGTGGTGCGGTGGGGGGGCTTGCGTTCTTTGTTGACGTCTTTGCGTAGTCGCGCTACTTGAAAGTGGTTTTCAACTTCACAAGAGGGTCGCGCATGAAAAAGAATAAGCATTGGTTCGTGTCGTCGATGTTCGCTGGTGTCTTTGCTCTTGCGTGCTCGTCGTCCTCCACCAACGGCGCGCCAAGCCCTGAGGGTGATGCTGGTACGGGCGACGCCAGACCGGGCGCAGTTACGCCAGCGAGCGTGGTGAAGGGATACGCCGGCCTCGTGCACGAGACTTACGAGGCCTCGCTTGACCAGATGATCGTGTTGCAAACCGCCATCAACGCCTTTGTCGCAGCACCTAGCGCGGCGGGTCTAGAGTCGGCCAAAGCGGCTTGGGTCAAGGCGCGCCAGCCCTACTTGCAGAGTGAAGCGTTTCGCTTCTACGGCGGCCCCATCGACGGCGAGCCCGACGGCCCCGAGGGACGCATCAACGGGTGGCCATTGGATGAGGTCTACATCGATTATGTCGCAGGTATGCCGAGCAGCGGAATTATCAATGCAAAGACGGGCGGTAACTTTGACGTACCCGCGATCACCAAAGAGGTGATCAAAGCGAAAAATGAAATGGGCGGTGACAAGAACCTCTCGGCCGGGTGGCACGCCATTGAGTTCTTGCTCTGGGGCCAAGACACCAACGCGGCAGGCCCCGGCGCCCGACCCTACACGGACTTTGTCACCGGCGCAGGCAGTACGGCGGCCAACCAAGACCGCCGCCGCGCCTACCTCAAAGCCGCGATGGACTTGATGGTCGAAGACTTTGCAGCGGTCGAAGAGCAATGGGATGTGGGTACCGCCGGTAGCTACGGTGCCGCCTTCGTTGCGGCTGATCCAAAAGCCAAAATTGGTGATATCCTGAAGGGAATGGGCAGCCTCGCCGGCGCCGAATTGCCCAAAGAGCGCATGAACACAGGCTACGAGACCAAGGACCAAGAGGAAGAGCATTCTTGCTTTAGCGACACGACGAATCAGGACATCGTGCTCAACGGCCAAGGAATTGAGAACGTGTATCTCGCAAAATTTGGCTCTTACACCGATGCCTCATTGAGCGAACTCGTGAGCCGGATCGACCCTGCCCTGGACGCAAAAATGAAGAGCGACTTGGCTTCAGCCATCGCAGCCTGCAAAGCAATCCCTGCTCCGTTTGACCAGGCCATCTTGGGTGCCGACACGGCCCCCGGTCGCATGAAGCTCAAAGCGGCCATCGATGCATGGACGCCCGTGAAGGACGATGTTGTGGCTGTTGCAACGACCTTAGGTGTGACCATCAACTTTGATTGAGGAGGCATCAATCGTGAGTGATTTTCATCGCGCACATGGATGGTTTGGCGTCGCCTTGTTGGGCGGCGCCTTTGCTGCTTGTGGCGTTGAGGCGAGCGCCGTGATGCCGGCCGCTGTCTTCGACCCGGAACCTCAGCAGCTTGGGGGGGCAACTACAATCTCGGACACGACCAGCAACGCGTACGCGTTTGCAGCCCGCAACCTCGACAACGACGGGCGCAATGCGTTCGCGCTGGGCAGCCACTTTTTTAACCAAGGCTGGGTCACCGCACCCGCGTCGGCGGCAGGCAACGATGGCTTGGGCCCGTTGTACAATGCTACGTCGTGTTCGAGCTGCCATGCCAAGGCCGGCCGCGGTGCGCCGCCGAGTGTAGATGGGGCTGCGTTTCTGGGCCTGGTCATACGCCTAAGTGCTCCAGGTGTCGGTACGCATGGCGGACCAGCGCCCGAGCCTAACTACGGCTTGCAGTTTCAGCAGCAAGGCATTCTGGGGGTGCAGTCCGAAGGTAATGTACGTGTGGAATACAAGGAGCAGCCGGGCACGTTCGCAAGTGGGGAAGCCTACAGTTTGCGCGCGCCGACTTACGTTTTTGACGGTCTCAACTTTGGCGCCTTCCCCGCAGGCACCATGAGCTCGCCGCGCATCTCGCGCGCCATGGTGGGCTTGGGGTTGTTGCAAGCCGTCGATGCCTCCGTAGTGCGTTCGCTTGCCGATGAAGCGGATTCAAATCGCGATGGCATCTCGGGGCGCGCCAACGAGGTGTGGAACGAGCGCGAGAAAAAAAGCGCCTTGGGGCGCTTCGGATGGAAGGCCAGCCAGCCAACGGTGGAGCAGCAAGTCCAAGAGGCTTTCCTGGCAGACATGGGCATCACAACGGCGCCCATGCCCGAGGAGAATTGCACAAAGGTGCAAACCGCATGTATGTCGGCGCCCTCGGGGGGGACGGAGACGGAGCCTGAGCTCTCCGAACAGAAGCGTGTCGCCATCGTGCGATGGAACATGACCTTGGCGGTGCCCGCACGTCGCAATTGGAAGGACGCGACAGTGGCGCGCGGCGAGACCTTGTTTCACCAAGCAGGGTGCATCGGCTGCCACTTGCCTCAACTGAAGACGGCCGTGCTCGAGGGCTATCCGGCTTTGTCGAACCAAACCATCCGGCCCTACACCGACTTGCTCCTGCATGACATGGGCCGCGATTTGGCGGACGGCCGCCCCGACTATTCGGCAAGCGGGCAGGAATGGCGCACGCCGCCCTTGTGGGGCATTGGCCTGCTCAAGACCGTGAACAAGCACCAGTTCCTGTTGCACGATGGGCGTGCACGCGGCTTTGCAGAGGCGATTCTGTGGCACGGCGGCGAGGCCAGCGGCCCACGCGAAAAATTTTACAACATGAGCGCCGCGGACCGCGAAGCCTTGCTCGCTTTCTTGGCTGATCTGTAGGAAAGAGAGACCCGAAACGATGCGTATGTTCTCCGCCCTCGTGGCAGTTGCAGTGGCCGTGATTGGTGCAGGATGCAGCGATACAAATGCGGCCGCCGCCTCGGCCTCGGCAGATGCCAAACCGGTGCTGGCAGCGCTCACGGCCAACGTGTTTTTGCCAAGCTTGAAAGATCTGGACGTGCAGGCCTCGGGCTTGCAAAATGCAGTGGATGGCTGGGAGACTTCGGAGCCTAATGCGCAAGCGCTGAGCACGGCGCAAGATGTATGGAAGTCAGCGCGCGTGGCGTGGAAGCTGACCGATGCGTTTCGATTTGGCCCCGTGGAGAGCCTGCGGATTACCCCGGCGCTCGATTTTTCGCCCACGAATGCGGTGTCGCTTGAGAAGTTCGTGGAGGGCGCAGAGCCCATCACCCGCGCGTCGGTAGAACAACTGGGCGCCAACTTGCGCGGGTTCGGAGCGCTTGAGTATTTGCTCTTCGATACGACCGGGGACGCAGCCGTGCTTGCCAAGCTTGTGGGAGCCACGGGAGCACGCAGGCGCATGTATGTGCAGGTTACATCCTTGTTAGTGCGCGAAAAGGTAGCCGAACTCAAATCCGCGTGGGGCGACGGCAAGGCTGCTGGCTTCGCGCGCGACATTGCTGAAGCGGGCGGTGGGAGCGCCACGTTTCCCTCCGCAAAATCGGCCATCGATCAGATCGTCAACTCGGCCATTTTCTCGGCCGAGTTGGTGACCAACACCAAAATCGGCAGGCCAGCCGGCAAGAAGACGGGCGGCACGCCGCAGCCTAGCGAGGTCGATTCCGCGCGCAGCGACAATACGATCGCCGAGCTAACGGCTGCACTGCGCGGCGTGGTGCAAGTCTATGTGGGCGATCGCGCGAGCGCTCTGGGCGGCACGAATGCGCCTGGGGTTTCTGCCCTGGTGCGCGCAAAAAATCCAGAGCTCGACAAGCGAGTCCTTGCCGCATTGGGCGTCGCTATCGAGCGTGTGGCTGCCATTCGGCCTCCGTTTCGCAACGCAATCGTCGACCACGCGCCCGAGGTAGAGGGGGCCTACCAGGCTGTGAAAGCTGCGAAAAACATCATGAGCACCGAGGTCACATCCACACTTGGTACGACGCTCAAGTTCAACGACAACGATGGCGATTAGTCGCCAAAAATATGTACTGTGCATGTGTGTCGCCGCGCTCTACCCGAGCGCGGCGCGTGCGTCTGCGGCCGAGGAATCAGCAGCGGTGGATGCCAACGATGGCCCCGTCGTCACCGAAGTCAAAGTGAGGCAAAAAGCTGTCGAGGCCTTGATCGCGAGCTCTGGCTCCAGCACCAAAATTGGCGAGGCAGAGATCAAGCGTGCGGCGCCTACAAGCACGAGCGAAGTGCTTCGTCGTGCCCCTGGCATGACCGTGCGCTCCGAGGACGGCATGGGCCTGCGTCTCAACCTGGGCGTGCGCGGCCTAAGCCCCACCCGTAGCCGATTGGTGCTGGTTCAAGAGGACGGTGTGCCCGTGGTGGTGAGCCCTTATGGCGAGCCCGAGATGTATTACACGACGCCCGTGGAGCGCGTACAGCGGCTCGATGTGCTCAAGGGGCCGGAGGTCTTGCTCACGGGCCCGCAAACGGTGGGCGGGGCGGTCAACTTGTATTCCTGGGCAGCGCCCTTTAAGCGCGAGGCGGCGCTCGAGCTGGACTACGGGCAGCGCGGCTACGGCAAGGTGCTTGCGCGTTTTGGAGACAGCAGCGAGGACGGTGACCTGCGCTTCGTGGTGCAAGCCATGCACAAAGAGGGCGATGGGTTTCGCGCCATGGCGTTCCACGTGAACGACGCGATGGCCAAGCTGGCGTTCCCCACATGGAAGAACGGCACGGCTGTGCTCAAGCTCGTGGCCTATGAGGAGAGCGCGAATACAACGTTCACCGGCCTGACTCAACCGCTCTATCGACAGGACCCGCGGCGTGACACGGTCACGCCGGGCGACAGTACCAAGATTCAGCGCTACGAAGCGAGCGTGCAGCACGAGCAGCGCTTCGGGGCTCATACCGTGCTGCGCACGACGCTGTTTGCTTACACGGTGAATCTTAAGATTGCGCTTCAAGACTTCGACCGCAGCCGCATGGACGGCGTGGACTACGCGCGCGTGCTTGGCCCCGAGGGGTTGGACGGCGCCGCCCTTTTCATGCGCTCCAGCTACACGCAGCGCGATCGCGACTACTACGTGCTTGGCCTGGAGCCGCAGCTCGAACACAGCTTCGATACGGGGTCCGTGGCGCACAAATTTCTGGTCGGCGCGCGCGCAATGCTGGACACGGCCGTGAGGCGAATGCGCCGCACCGCAGAGAGTTCCGCCCTGGATCTGCCGCTGAGCGACGATACGACAAGCATCTTCGGTGTGGCCGCGTACGCCAGCGATCGCATTGCGCTTCGGGATACATTGGTCCTAACGCCGATCTTTCGGGTGGAGCATGCCGAGGCCCGCAAGCAAACGCGTCGCGTGCTCGATCAGGGGGTCTCCAGCGTGCAATCGTTGAGTGGAACGAGCGCCAACACGGGCTTTATGCCGGGCGTCACCTTGGTGCTCGGCAAGCCTGCGCTCAATCTTTTTGGCGGTGTGTACAGTGGCTACTCGCCGCCGCGCACCAGCCAGTCCATCACGCCCACGGGGCAGGACGCCAATCTCGATGCAGAGCGCAGCATGAACTACGAGCTGGGTGCAAAGTGGCGGCCTTCCAAGGCGGTGCGTGTAGATGCCACGGGCTTTATGACCAACTTTGACAACCAGCTGATCTCCAACAACACGCTGTCGGGTACCTCAGCGGAGTTCAAGAACGGCGGCAAGACGCGCCATGTGGGGACCGAGCTCACGGCGCACCTGCGTCTAGGTAAGGCACTGAGCCTGCCCTTCGACCTCGATGCATCGGGCCAGTACACCCGCACGCGCTCGACCTTTGTTGGCGGAACCTACAGCGGCAACTTTGTCCCGTACGCGCCTGAAAGTACGAGCACACTTACGCTTGACGGGGAGCACCGTACGGGTTTCGGCGCGCAAACCTCATGGAGTCATGTGGGCCCGCAGTACGCGGATGAAGCCAACACCCAAGACCCTGACTTCTCCGGGCGCGCAGGCGTGGTGCCGTCGTACGATGTGCTCGATTTGGGTGCACGATACAGGCATACAAAGTCGGGGGTCACGCTTGCCCTCAACGTGAAGAACGCGCTCGACCAGGTTTATCTCTCCAGCCGGTTGCCCAACGGCATTTTCACCTCGGGCTATCGCCAAGTATTCCTGAGTCTCAAGTGGTCAACCAACTAAGCAAACGCGTCGATATCGCAAGCGTGGTGGCTTTCCGCGTGCTGTTTGGCGGGGCCATGGTGGTGGCGGTGGGTAGGTTTTTTGCTCACGGATGGATCCACGAGTACACCCAAGTTCCCACCCACTTTTTCACATACTGGGGGTTCGGTTGGGTGCGGCCATGGTCCGCTCTCGGGATGAACGTGCACTATGCAGTTATGGGCGTAGCGGCGTTTTCGTTGATGGTGGGCTTCTACGCGCGCGCGAGCGCAGCGTTGTTCGGGCTGTTGTTTGCGGGCGCCCACCTCATCGACAAGACCAACTATCTGAACCACTACTACTTTGTGGTGTGCGTGAGCGCGCTGCTGGCGTGCATGCCCAGCGATCACGCCTGCTCGGTGCGCACGTGGCTGCGGCCCGAACAAGCGCGCTCTGAGGTCGAGGTGTGGTGCCTTTGGCTGCTGCGGTTTCAGGTGGGCGTGGTGTACGTTTTTGGCGGCGCGGCAAAGCTCAACCGCGACTGGTTGTGGTACGCGCAGCCGCTATCCATTTGGCTCAACGCCAATACAGAGGTGCCGCTCATCGGCCGCTGGCTGCATCTTAAAAGCGTGGCCTATGCATTCAGCTGGGCCGGGGCCTTCTACGATCTCACCATTGTGGGCTGGCTGCTTTGGCGCCGCTCGCGGCCCATGGCTTACGTGGCGGTCGTGGGGTTTCATGTGCTCACCGCGCGGCTGTTTCAGATCGGCATCTTCCCATGGGTCATGATCGCCGCGTCCCCCATCTTCTTCGAACCATCCTGGCCGCGCGCGCTCTTCAAGCGCTTGAGAATTCGCTGGCCATTCGTTGCGGTGGATGCCGAGACACATACGCGAGATCTTGGCGGCGCTCAGAAATTTCTCATCGCGAGCTACGTGTGTGTGCAGACGCTTGTACCTCTGCGGCATTGGGCTTACCCGGGCAATCCGTTGTGGACAGAGCAGGGGTTTCGCTTCTCGTGGAATGTGATGCTGATGGAGAAGAACGGCGCCGTGGAGATGCGTGTGACGGACAAACGTACAGGCAAGACCTCAATCGTCGACAACAGCGACTACCTCACCCGCTACCAAACGAAGATGATGTCCACCCAGCCCGACATGATCTTGCAGTATGCACATATGATTGCCCAGAACTACCGCGCGCGGGGCGCGGATGTGGCAGTGTGTGCCGATGCGCAGGTGTCGCTCAATGGGCGCCGCCCGCAGCCGCTCGTAGACCCCTCGGTAGACTTGGCGCTTGAGCAAGACACGTTTGCGGCCAAGAGCTGGATTTTGCCATTGGCTGCAAGCGAGCCTGAGTTCT
>JAYWGI010000463.1:0-4269 GCA_043779025.1 Myxococcales bacterium | reverse complement strand
TAGACCCCCACGTTCACTTTCGCGAACCGGGTGCAGTCTACAAGGAGGGCATTGTGCGCGGCTGCCACGCGGCGCTCGCTGGCGGAGTAACCACCATTTTGGAAATGCCCAACACCGTGCCGGTGTGCAGCACCCCTGAGGCTTTTGCGCAAAAACATGCGCTCTACATCCAGAAGTGTCCCATGCGTTGGGGCTTGCATTACCAGGCGGCGAGCGGAACGCAGATTCACCCTCTGGTCAGCGTGGCGAGTGCCAAGATCTACATGGCGAAAAGCTCCCAGGATGCAGCGGTGGTGTCGGAGGATGACGTCGTGCAGGCGTTGCAAAACTTTGAACGTGTGGCCGTACACGCCGAGGACGAAACCGGCTTCTGTAGCGCGCTTCCGAAATGGGCAAACCCTGCGCGCGCGCACCATCTGCGTCGACCGATCGAGGCCATTGCGATGGCTCTGGACACTCTCGAACGTTCGCTCAAACGTGTGCCAGATGCCCGCTTGATTCTTTGCCACGTGGGTACCTCGCTCGAGGTCACGTGGGTCAAACGAATGAAACAAGAAGGCTTCGATGTGTGGGCCGAAACATGCCCTCACTACTTGCTCCTGACGGATGAAGACTACATGCAATTGGGCGATAAGCTCAAAGTAAACCCGCCGCTGCGATCGCGCGAAAACGCCGAGGCTGTGCTCGCTGCGTTGGCCGATGGCACCATCGATTTTTTGGCGACAGATCACGCCCCGCACACGCCAGAGGAGAAGGCGGTGGGCGATGGCGCGCCTTCCGGCATCGCATCTGCCGAGGTGCTTTTGCCGCTCGCACTTTCTCGGTTTGCGCTGCCGATCGGGGCGGGACGCTTGTGGGACGCGCTCTCGACCCGCGCTGCGCTTGCGTATGGTTTGCCGTATGTCGGGCACATTGCCGAAGGGCACTGGGCAGACTTTTCCTTGGTCCGCGAGGGGCAGTTCGCCGCGGCGTCGCCCATCACTGCGGCGGCATGGCATCCGTACCTAAACGACACATTTCAACACCGTGTAGAATGCACCTATGTGGGCGCAGCTCTGCGCTACGAGCTGGGCGCGCTGATTGCGGGTCCAGGCAGAGAGGTCTACCCATGAGTCAAGTCGTCGATCTGTTGCTGCGCACGGAGGCCGTGCGGTTTGGGGAGTTCACCCTCAAGGACGGGCGCCTCTCCCCCGTGTTCGTAGACATCGGGCGGGTGGCCGATGGCCCCGCGCTGCGCGAGCTCGGTCGCTTGTATGCCGATGCCATCGTGGCTGTATGCCCGCACGTGACGCACCTGTTCGGGCCCGCCTACAAAGGCATCGCCATTGCGACCGCGACTGCGATGGCGCTGGCCGAGGGCGGCCAAAAGGTGCGCGTGTTCTTCGACCGCAAAGAGGTCAAGGCGCACGGGGAGGGCGGGCAGTACTTTGGCAGCTTGCCCAGCAAGCTGAGCACCGTGGTGTTGCTCGACGATGTGGTCTCCTCCGGCCTCACAAAGGTGCAGAGTGCAGAGATGCTTGCGCGCGACTTTGGGTGTAAGATTGCGCACACCATCGTGGCGGTCGATAGGCGCGAGACGCTCACCAACGAGGTGGCAGGCATTCCACTCTTGGCGCTCACACATTTGCGTGCGGTGGCCGATGCGGTAGAAAAAACGCGCCCCGACGAAGCGAAAGCGATGCGTGCATTTCTTGAGGTGCAAGCATGAGGGCCAGGTTCTTGATGCCGTCGATGGACATGACGGACCTGGAGGAAGCTGTGCGCCTGGCCCGCGCCGTGGCAAGCGACGACTTCGTCTCGTCCTTCAAGTTCGGCTTTGCATTGGGGCTGAGCGCAGGTCTGCCGGCGGCCGTGCGTGCGTTCCGCGCGTTCACGCAAAAGCCCATCGTGTACGACCACCAAAAAGCAGGCACGGACATCCCGGACACGGGCGTGCTGTTTGCCAAAACCATGCGTGCCGCGGGCATCGACGAAGCCATTCTGTTTCCGCAGGCAGGGCCCGTCACGCTAGAGGCTTGGGTGAAGGCCTTGCAAGACGCGGGCATCGTGCCGGTGGTCGGCGCCGTGATGACCCACAAGGGGTTTACGCAGAGCGAAGGCGGCTACTTGAGCGACGCCGGGATGCTCAGCGCCTACGAGCTTGCGGCCAAGCTCGGTGTGCGTAAATTCGTGGTGCCGCTTACCAAGCCGGCCGTTGCAGAGAGCGTCGCGTGGCCGGAGGGCTCGGTGTTCTACTCGCCGGGATTCGGCGCGCAGGGGGGCGACCCGCATGCTTTTGCGCAGTTGCCGGAGCATCATCTCATCGCAGGCCGCAGCCTTGCAGCTGCAACCGACGCGGCAGCCTACGTGCGCCAGGTGGCGGCGGAGTACGGCGCGCCATGAGGCACATTCTCAGCGTGGACGACTTGTCGCGTGGTCGTATCGAATCGCTGTTTCGAACAGCAAATTCGCTGCAAGGGATGCCCGCGCAGGCGCGCGCAAAAATGCTTGATGGCCGCGTGGTCGTGACCATGTTCGTCGAGCCTTCCACGCGCACGCGCCTGTCCTTCGAATCCGCCTCACTTCGGTTGGGCGCGGGCGTCACGGGCTTCTCGGAGGCCATGTCTACCTCGATGAAAAAGGGCGAGTCACTCGAGGACACCGCGCGCGTATGCGAGGGCTACGGCGATGTGCTGGTGCTGCGTCACCCCGACATCGGCAGCGCTGCGCGTGCCGCCGCGGTTGTCAAATGCCCTGTGGTGAACGCGGGCGACGGCGCCAATGAGCACCCAACGCAGACGCTGGTTGACTTGTACACGATGGCCCGCGCCTTTGGCCGCATCGACGGCTTGCGCGTGGGCTTCTGCGGCGACCTCAAATACGGCCGCACGGTGCACTCGCTGCTCGCGGCCATGCAGAAGTTCAGCGGCATGCAGGCCGTGATGCTGCCCGCGCGCGGCTTGCCCTTGCCGGCCGCGCGCGCAGAGCGGGCCATCGCTGGTGGCGTAAAAGTCACCGACGCGGAATCCATGCGCGAGCTCGCACGCAATGTGGATGTGCTGTACATGACACGCATTCAGACGGAGCGCATGGATGGAGCCGCGGAGCCGCAGGCGATGTGCTTGCGCGCTGAGGATTTGCAGGGTTGTGCGCCTTCGTTGCGCGTGATGCACCCGCTGCCGCGCCGTGACGAAATCCATAGCGATGTCGATGGTACGCCTCATGCCATGTACTTTGAGCAAGCCCACGCGGGCGTGCCGGTTCGTCAGGCGGTGCTCATGGATGTGCTCGGCGTGTCTCTCTGAAAGGTTTCCCCCATGTCGTTGCCCGTGCTCATTTTGGATTTCGGATCGCAAACCACGCAGCTCATCGCACGTCGTTTGCGTGCAGAACGCATTTATTGCGAGATACACCCATGCACGTTGCCGCTCGCCGGCGTGCAAGCCCTGGAGCCTCTGGCCATCATCTTGTCGGGTGGTCCTTCGAGCGTGTACGAAGAGGGGGCGCCCACGGTGTCGCCGGACCTCTTTACGCTTGGCGTGCCGGTGCTCGGCATCTGTTACGGCATGCAGCTCATGTCGCACCTGCTCGGCGGCAAGGTGCAGTCTGCAGGCAAGCGCGAGTTCGGCCGCGCGGATGTGCGTGTCATGCAGAGCGATGGCCCCACCAAGCCCTTCGCGGTGGGCCACGATGAGACGGTGTGGATGAGTCACGGCGATCATGTCACCGCCATCCCACCGGGCTTCGAGGTGCTTGCGACCACCCCCTCATGTCCGTTCGCCGCCGTGGGAAACACCTCGCAAAAGCTCTACGGGGTGCAGTTCCACCCCGAGGTTGCGCACACCGCGCGCGGCGCCGAGATGCTGCGTGCCTTTGCGGTGGACGTTGCCGGCGTACTGCCCAATTGGACGCCCGACGGATTCGTGCAGAGTGCACTCAACAAGATCCAAACCATCGCGGGTGAGGACCACGTGCTCTGCGGTCTGTCGGGCGGCGTCGACTCGTCTGTCGCGGCCATGCTCGTGCACAAAGCCATCGGCGACAGACTCACGTGTGTGTTCGTGGACAACGGCTTGCTCCGAAAGGGCGAAGCCGAAGATGTTGTGCGTACCTTCCGCGATCACATAGGCCTCAAGCTCGTACACGTGGACGCCTCCAAAGACTTCTTGGATGCGCTGCAGGGCCAAAGCGATCCGGAGACCAAGCGCAAGATCATCGGCCGCGTGTTCATCGAGGTCTTCACACGCGAGGCCGAAAAGCTCGCGCCCAGGCCCGCCGTGCTTGTGCAAG
>JAYWGI010000462.1:0-1546 GCA_043779025.1 Myxococcales bacterium | reverse complement strand
CGAAGTCTTCGTCTCGTGGGGTCAGATCTTCGAATCGTGCACCATACAAGCTCCTGACCGGTACGCACTCGGCGTTCTTGGCGTCGCCCACGGCATCCATGTCTTGGGCCTCT
Organism: Myxococcales bacterium; assembly: GCA_043779025.1. Taxonomy (GTDB): domain Bacteria; phylum Myxococcota_A; class Polyangia; order Polyangiales; family Polyangiaceae; genus JAAFHJ01. The sequence continues at coordinate 1,433 of JAYWGI010000462.1, read as the reverse complement.
CCGGCGATGCCGTGTTCGGGGCCCAGGAGTAGAGAGGGCTTGATGCCAAGGCCACGTAGCGCATCGTAAACATGAACAAAGTCGCGGGTGACGGAGGCCGGATGACACAGAAGCGCAAATCTGGAGGCGCGAAGGTTCTGCAGTTCCGACGGCGATTGCAGCAGCCGGTCTAGACCGGAAAAGCCGGCATGCCTGTCAGACATAGGAGCGCGCGTGGTTTACGATAAACTCGAGCGCCACCTGGTTTTCGCCGCCCTCCGGTACAATAATGTCCGCAAAACGCTTGGAGGGCTCAACGAATGCAATGTGCATGGGTCGCACCGTCTCGTAGTACTGCGTGCGCACTTGCGTAAAGCTGCGGCCGCGGTGTTCCAAGTCGCGACGGATACGCCGCATCAGGCGAATGTCGGCGTCGGTGTCCACGAAGATTTTGACATCGAACTGCTTGCGCAGCGCCGAGTCAGCCAGCACCAAAATTCCCTCCACGATAATCACCGGGCAGGGCTCGACGCGCGCGCCCTGGTTGATGCGATCGTGGGTGGAAAAATCGTAAGAAGGCCGGTCTACCCCCTCGCCCTTGCGAAGTTTCTTTAGATGCGTTGCGAGCAGATCCAACTCAAGCGAATCGGGGTGATCGTAGTTCACCAGCGCACGCTCCGCGTCGCTGAGATGCGCCTGTGGCTTGTAGTAGTGATCCTGCTCTAAGAGCACGCCGGACCCGGCGGGAAGCGCATCGAGGATGGCTTTTGAGATCGTGGATTTGCCCGAGCCCGACCCCCCTGCAATGCCGATGACATAAGGCTTCTTCATTGGCTGCGCGGCATAGCAAACCGCGCGCGGCTTTAGGGAACTTGTGGCAACGCCGGCCCCCGCTCGGCCCAACCGCGGCCTCCGTTTGGCCACGTTGGTGAAGAAATGGGCGACTTCACATCATTTGCGCCGAAGAGTTGCCTCCATCGCCACGTGCCATAGGCTTGGTGTATGGCGTTTCGCAACTCGGTTTGGATGTTTGCGTGTTTTGTGTTGTCAGCTTGCACGAGCGAGACTGCGCAGGCGCCTCTCGACGAAGACGCGCTGGGGCAGGCACAGCGCCCTTACGGCTTCTACGGCACGCTGCAGAGTGCAAGCATTGCGCCGGGTTGGTTTCAGCGGCTCGCGATTGTAAAAGACTTCGATACCGGCCTTTGCCGATTCGCGTCTCGCCGCTGCAGCCGGGCAACGGCTTGCACGGTCGCAGACACCGTTGAGCGCACCGGAAGCTGCGTCGTGTCGGGCACCAAGCTTGTGATGACCTCCGATGGCCGCGGCGAGCCGGTGGTCACGGTGGGGTTCGCGTTTGCCGGTGACAGCATTCTTCTCGAGGAAGGCGCGCGAATCGTGGGCACGCTCGCGCGCGAGAACAACCGGCTGATTCCCTCCGAGCTGAGTCGCCT
>JAYWGI010000461.1:0-1546 GCA_043779025.1 Myxococcales bacterium | reverse complement strand
GCGCGCCGCCGCCATTGAACAACATGGTCAGGGCGACACCGTGCTCTGGCAGAAAAAACGCTTCGGAGGTAAAGCCCAGCGTGTTGCCAGCATGGCCGTGGCGCGCAATGCCGTACGGAGTCTCGACAAAGAGCCCGAGGCCATAGCCCATCTCATCGGTGACTTTCACTTGACGCTCTCGACGCTTGAGTAAGTTCGCTTCCGACACGTAGCGTTCGCCTTTGGGCCCCACGCCGCGCGCAAGCTCCATCTGTAAATACGCCGCCATGTCATGCACGGTGGACCATGCGGCTCCCGCGGGCCGAATCGAGTTCACGAAGGCCTCATCCGCCACGCGAATGGGAACATAGTTTCCGGCGGCATCGTGTGCGCTGGGCACCGCGTGATCGGCACGCAGAACAGCCGCCACATCAAAGCTGGTCTCGCGCATTCCCAGCGGCTCGAACACCTCTTTGCGCATCGCCAAGTCATACGAGTCGGCCAGCGTTTTCTTGCCGCCATAGCCGCGCGCCGCGATGTAGCCGCCGGCGCCCACAAGCGTGTTGGAGTACTGAAACACCTCGCCAAACCCAGTGGTTGGCTTCATGGTGCTCATACCCGCGATGCGCGCCTCGGGGGTGACTGTTGGGGGTTGGAAGAAGAACTCGAAATCTCGTCGCGGCATCCCCGTGCACGCGCACATCGTGTGTTTCAGCAGCAGCTTTTGGGTCGCCATGGCATCGCCCAGGGCAAAGCTGGGCATCAGTGTGGTGACAGGCGTGTCCCATGTGTACGCGCCCGCATCGATGCGCCGCGCCATCATGAGCGAGGTGAGCGACTTGGTCGTGGAGCCGATCATGAAGCGCGTGTGCGGCGTGACGGCGTCGGGCTTGCCAAGTGCGCGCACTCCGTAGCCCTTCTCGAAGACGATTTTTCCGTTCTGCACGACTGCTACGGCCATCCCCGGGATGCCCGACCGGATGCGTGCAGATTCCACAAATGCGTCAAACGCCGCCAAGCGGTCTCCAGAGAGCGCCAATGCTTTGCGGCCGGCAAACGATTCCTTGGCGACGCCCGGCGCGCTCAAGCTCTTCCACACCATGTAAATCTGCGCGCCTCGTGCGCCGACGGCGGCCTTGTCGGCGCGCATCAAGATCACATGCCACGTGCTTGCATGCCGGTAGAGGCGCGCCAACAACACGGGCGCGGCCTCACCCGGCAATTCATAGGCGAACTGCACGATTTCGTCCCATCCATCCTCTGCGCTGGGCCTGGAGGTCACGGTGACTGGGTGAGTAAACGAGGGGTCTACTGCAGCCCAGGCCTGCGCCGCGGCGTGCTCGGCATCGGCGGCCTGTTCGGTCCGAAGCGTGAGCGAGATCTGCTTGTCAGGGTCTTGCAGCACCGTCGCTTTTTTTGATTGGTGGAGCCACCAACCTTTGGGCGCCGTAAAGGTGTCGCCCCACACCGTGGTGGTTTTGGTGTCGTCGGTGTTTTGCACCGCGGGCACGACCGCGTCGGGTGTGGAAGGCGGCGCAGCCGCTGCACCGGGCGGAGCTGACGACAA
>JAYWGI010000460.1:0-1547 GCA_043779025.1 Myxococcales bacterium | reverse complement strand
ATGTAAGTCAGTGCAAGTTGCAGCTGTTGGCGCTCGCGTTTGCCTGAGCCGACGCCCAGTTTCCTCTCCATGTAGAGTGCACGGGCCTTGGTGCGCTGCAGCTTGCCGCTGGAGGTCTTTGGCAGCGTGCCGGGCGGGCAGGGCACAATGTCGTCCACGCTCAAGTTCACCGCTCCGTGCACCGCCGCACGCACCAGGGGCATGTACTTTGCGTGCAGCGCCTCGCGTGATTTTACCTTGGCGGCATCGCACTCAAAAGCAACCACCACGGTACTGCTGCCGTCGCTGCGCTCTTCGGCAAAGGCGATCACATTGCCCTTTCGCACGCCTTCGAGCTGGCTCACGGCCCACTCAATGTCCTGAGGGTAGTAGTTGCGGCCGTTCACGATGATGAGCTCTTTGATGCGCCCCGACACATAGAGTTCGCCTTCCCAAAAGAAGCCCAAGTCGCCCGTGCACATGTGGCTCCCGGCAAAGGCCTCGCGTGTTTTGTCGTCGTCCGCGAAGTAGCCCACGCTCACGCTGGGGCCGCAAATACGCAGCTCGCCTACCTGGCCTTCGGGGAGAGGATGTGCGCTGAAGGTGTCCTCTGTGCGGTATGCACCTATTTCGTGCAGCGGGAAAGGCGTGCCCGACGATACCAGCGCAAGCGCTCGAGCACTGCCTTCCGGAACCACGACGGCACGTTGTTCTTTGTGCAGCGCGTCGGCATCTACCCATAGCGTTCGGAGCCCGGTGCCTGGTCTGCGAAATGTCACCGCAAGGCTTGATTCCGCAAGGCCATAGGCTGGTACAAATGCGCTCTGGTTGAACCCGAGGCTTGCAAACTTGCGCGCAAACACTTCGAGCGTCTCCGCGCGAATGGGCTCGGCGCCGCAGCCTGCGATGCGCCACGCAGACAAGTCCAAGCCCTCTACGTCGCGCTCTTTGATGCGCTTGTTCGCAAGCGCATAGGCAAAGTTGGGCGCGAACGAGATGGTGCCGCGCACATGCGCGAGCGCGCGCAGCCAGGCCGCCGGGCGTTTGAGAAAGCTGAGTGCAGGCAAGAAGTGCACAGGCACCGTGTGCACGATGGGCGAGATGACAAAACCGATGAGGCCCATGTCGTGAAACAGCGGCAGCCAAGAAACGCCTACGTCGTGTTCGTCTGTAGCCAGCCCCTCGCGCATGATGCAATGAGCATTGGCGAGCAAATTTGCGTGCGTTAGCGCCACACCTTTGGGTGCTGAGGTAGACCCACTTGTGTACTGCAGGAAACAAATGTCGCTCGCCGCGCGCTCCACCGGTGTGAGCTGCGTCAAGGTGTTTTGCAGCTCTGCCGTCGTGAGTACGGCTTGAACCATGGGCGCGGCGGTGCGCAGCGTGCCGAGCAGGGCTTTGATGTCGGCACGCGTGACCACCAGCTTGGCGCCCGAGGCGCGCACCACGTGGGCTGCACCTGCGAGATAGCTCTCGAGTTGCCCGAGCCCGAGTGGAGGATACATGGGCACGGGTACAAGACCCGCGCGTATGGCTCCCAGAAAACAGAGCACGAACTGCTCGTTGTC
>JAYWGI010000459.1:0-4280 GCA_043779025.1 Myxococcales bacterium | reverse complement strand
GCGCGGGCGTCTCGGTGTTGGCCGCGCAGGCCGAGAGGCCGACGCTGAGCAGAAGGGGAAGGACACGCAGTTGGTTCATGGTGATCATGCCGAACGCTATGCACGCCGCGTGCCAATACGAATGTCTGGTATTTTGCATGTGATGAAGCCCACTACCGCGACAAAAATGTCGCGGTAGTGGGCCACAGTGGCACACACCTCAACTCAGAGCGCGTCGTCGAGTTCCGAGGGCTTGACGGGCCGCACGGGCCGCACGGACTTGGGCGCCACCACTTTAACGGCCACATGAACCCTCGCAACGGGCGTGGGGGCAACCTTGGACGTCGCCGCAACCTTTGTCGGCGCGGAGGATTTTACAGGCCTAGCGGCTTGCGCCACCACAGCATGCTTGGCGCCACCCTTGGTGGCAGGCGCAGCAACTTCAGCCGCTTTGGCCGCCTTGTCCGCGTGCATGGCGGCAAACAACGTCTCGACAGAGGCGATTTCAGGCTGCGCAACCGGCGCTGCTTGCTCCACCACGGGCGCGGCGGGACGTACGACCGCGGCGGGAGGCAACATGGCAGGCGCAGCTGCGACGGACGAGCGAGGCGTCGTCGGTGCCGCGCGGCGCGCCATGTCCGTTCCGCCAACGCGCGTGGCGGCATACATCGCCCCGCCACCCGTCATCAACACGGCCACTCCCATGACAGCGGCGAACAGGGCCTTGCTCTTTGAGCTCTTGGCCGGCGCCCGAAACGCAGGCTTGGGCGAGACCTGTACGCCCCCCACGCTGCTCGCAATTGTCGACGCGTCCCAGCCGCTGATGCTGGCCGCGGAATCGGCGGACAAAGGGGTCGAGGGCTTGATGCTTGTCAAAAACGAGGACGACAATTGCACCGCGGAAGGTGCAATATACATGCGCGTCGCTTCCTCGTCCTCGGACTCAAACTGCGAGGTGGGCACGTCGGCGAACAGATCGGCGGCATGCAACTCCGAACTCGACTGCAATTTTTGCGAGACTCTCATAGGTTTATCGTGCGGCATTGCAGCTCAGCATGCCTGCCTGCGCGAGCCGATTTGGAGGGTCATGTCGCACCCTGTGCGCCTTGACCCCGCGGGCCTGTCACTTGAGTTTTAGGGCGAGCGTGATGAGCCCCCCCGCCAAAACAAACAGGACCGCGGCCAGCCGCAGAGGGGTCCAGAAACGTGTCACAGGCAGCCGATACTCGGTCGTGCTGGTCGCGGCCCGCAGTGTGGGTGCGGCCGCGACCTCATGCGCCGCCACCACGGGCTCCACGGTACCCACCATCGTGGGCCCGACCCTAAGCCCCGCGGCGCGCAATCCGCCCTTGGAAAAGCTCCCCAACGACCGGACCGACGGAGGCGCGTCTGCGTCTGCATAGGTGGGTGCAATGACGAGCGCGCCGCCTGCGGCTACAGCTTCGCTGCGCGGCTGAACCGCAACCGCCGCGGGCGAAATGGCGTGACTCGCTGTCCCTGCATGCGACGCAAAAGGGTCGTGCTCGGCCGTGGCTGCCCACTGAGCCCCGCTTTGCACGGCGGTCTCAAGCAGTGCCGCAGGGGTGGCGGCCCACACCTTCACGTCGCCCTTCAGCGAGAGCGCGTGGCCTAGCTCTTCTACCAGCGCGGCCGTCGTGGGTTGCCGCAGGTCAGGCTTCTTGGCCAAGCCCTTTTGAATCGCCACGTCGAAGGCGCGAGGAGGCTTGGTGGTCAGGTCGGAGTCGAGCAGCGAACGCGCAGGCGACGACAGCACGGACATCAAAATCTCCATCGGCGTGGTGCCGCTAAACGGCACCTTTCCGCTCACGCACTCGTATGCGATCACCGCCAGCGCGTACACATCGGCGCGGCCGTCGACGTCGGCTTTACCCTCGGCCTGCTCTGGCGCCATGTAATACGGCGAGCCAATGGTGGTGCCAAACGCCGTGAGCCTACGCATGTCGAGCGAGCTCACAGAGCTGTCTTTTACCGAGCCGAAGTCCAAAATTTTGACGTCGTCGCCCTCGGCCGTGCCGCACAACAAAATATTCTCGGGCTTGAGATCACGATGCACATAGCCCTGGGCATGCGCGTCATCGAGCGCCAGGGAGACTTGCGATAACATGCGCATCAGGCGGCCGTAACTCACGGTGCCCTTCTCTTGCAGCACCGCGCCCAGGTCTCGTCCCTCGAGGTAGTCCATCACGATGGCGGGCTCGGTGAGCGAGCCGATTGGAATGAACTCGCGCATGGCCACAACGTGCGGGTGTGCAAGTGCGCGCGACACCTCAAACTCCCGATGAAAGCGCGCGACGGCAACGCGATCTTTGGCCACATTGGGGTGCAGCACCTTCACGGCGACCTGCGTATCGCTGTGCAAATCGATGGCGTCGTAGACGCGTCCCATGGCGCCATCCGCCACTTTGCGCTGCAACGAATAGCGGCTCGCAATCACGGTGCCGACGCGCGGGTCTTTGCTTACTGGGCGAATGCTTTCGGACTGCACGAGCGGGCTGCCGTCGCTCGCACAAAAGGCTGCGTCGTTGCCGTAGACGCGAAAGCAGGTCGCGCAGCTCTTCATGTTTCAGCCAGCGCCATGCGATGCAGGCACGGAGGGCGAGGCGGCACCCACAGGCACCGCGAGATGTGATGCATAGTACACCAATCGGTGACAGGAAGGGCAGACTTCCACAATGGGCTCCTGGCGCATTTTGGAAAACGTGGCCGGCGACAAACTCACGTGGCAGCCACTGCAGATGCCGCCGGTCGTCGTCGCGAGACCGCTGGTCCCCTTGCGCGCACGCACCATCTCGTAGCGCTTGAAAAGCACCACAGGCAGCGACTTTGCGAGCTGTTCGCGCGCGCTACGAAGCTCCAACAGCGCGTGGCTTTGGTCGGCAGCTGCGGCCACCGGCTCGGCGCCTTCGGCGGCCCCCGCTGTTCCCGCCAGGATTTCATCCAAGACAGAAAGCCGCGTGCGCGCCGCATCAATGCCCTCCTGCGTGCGCTCACGATCGGTGCCCAAGTCGCGCGCCAAACGGCGTAGCTCCTCGCCCTCGCGCTCGGCCGCGTTCATCTCCACTTCGCCCCGCAAGCGACCGTGCTTTTGCCGTAGTGCAAAGGTTTGAGAGTCTACCTGGCGCAGCTCTTTGCCAATGGCCGAGAGCTTGGTCTCGCCCTGAGCCACAGCTTGCGTGAGGGCTGCGTGCTCGAGCGCACGCGCCTCTTTGGCTTGCTGGGCAGCCAGGTTGATTGCATCCGCCACATTGACGCCTGCCTGCAGCGTTGTGATGCGGGCATCCAGATCGGCGAGAGCGGTGAGGTCACGAAGGGTCTGTACAGTCGCCATGGCGTGAACTCCTTAGGAGTCGAATCGTTTGCGGAGAAAAAATTTGGAGGGTGGGCCCACCCGGACTTGAACCGGGAACAACCCGGTTATGAGCCGGGGGCTCTAACCGATTGAGCTATAGGCCCCCGGGTTTCGCCGCACCCCATACGCTATCCGAGGGCGCGGCCCCGTGAAAGGGAGAAACGCACGCTCGGCGTGTGCCCCCCCGCCCTGACTCGTCCCTCTATGCCTCCAAAAAGCCGTCCAGCACCTCAACGGCCATCTCATAGCGCTCTAGAGGTGGCATGACGTAGACGCCCTGCACGCGGCTTCGGAAGGCACCCAGCATCTCGCGCGCAATGGCCACGCCCTCGGCGCGCGCAGAGGCGCCGGTGCCCGCCATGCGCATGCGTTCTCGAACGTCCTCCGGGATGCTCATACCCGGCACCTCGTTGTGCAAGAACTCCGCATTGCGGTGGCTCGCGATGGGCAGCACGCCCAAGAGCACCTTGAGGTTGAGATGCTTGGTATCGCTCAGGAAGCGCTCCACAACACGTGCATCATACACTGGTTGTGTCATCACGATCTCCGCGCCAGCGCGCGCCTTCTCCTCCAACCGTTTGATCTCTCTGTCGTAGTTGAGCGCGGCCGGCTCGGCGCCCGTGGCAAGCACGAACCGAGTCACGCCGCCCAGCGATTTCCCTCCCGGATCGACGCCGCGGTTCAAACGCGCAGCGAGTTTGAGCAATCCAATGGCGTCCAGGTCATAGACCGCGCTGGCGTCCGGGAAGTCGCCCATTTTGGGTGGGTCGCCCGTGATAAGCACCAGGTTGTGCACATCCAACTCGTGCGCCGCGAGCATGTGGGCAAGCATGCCGAGTAGGTTCCGGTCGCGGCCACACACATGTAAAATACACTCGATATCCACCTCACGCCGAATGCGTACCGCCAACGCCAGATTTCCCATGCGCGC
>JAYWGI010000458.1:0-4280 GCA_043779025.1 Myxococcales bacterium | reverse complement strand
TTTGAGACCACCGTGGGTGGCCTCAGGAGCTCAGAGGACGACGTCCTTGAGATTTTTGAGCGCCGACACCTTAATGCGCTTCGAGGCAGGCTTGCCCTTGATGACGATGCTCTCGCCGGTGGCAGGGTTCTTGCCTGGGCGATCCTTGGTGGCGGCCTTCTTGACGACCTTCACCTTGAGCAGGCCGGGGAGAACGAACTCGCCTGGGCCGCGGCCGCTGAGTTCGCGCTTGATGACATCGAACAATGTGTCGAACACAGAGTTGACGCTCTTCTTGTCGAGCTCTGCCTTCTCGGCGATGTCAGCGATCACTTGGGCCTTGGTCAAACGCTTCTTAGCAACGGACATGGTTCTAACTCCTTGAGATTTCCGATGGTTCGGTGTGTGCAGTGCGATGAGAAGCTCATGAATCCGAGCTTTTTACCGCTGCATTCACATGGGTATCTGCAACGAACACATCGTTCAAGCAAAAAAGATCAGGGAATTTCGCACTTTCTCCTACACGCGCGCAGCTGGTTTAGACTTGACCTTGCTTGGAACCACGGGTCTACGCGCAGCATTTGGTTTCACAGCGCTCACACACTTGGCACAAAGCTCGTCCGTCCGCGCGCGCATTGCAGCATCCTTCTTCTTGGTTTCGTGGTCCCAACCGAGCAAGTGCAACGTGCCATGAGCAATCAGCATGGTGAGCTCATCGAGTAGTGTTTTTCCTGCCTCTAGAGCCTGTCTCTCGGCTGTCTCTAGAGAGACGATCACGTCGCCAAGTTCGCTACCTGCCATCGCCGCGAACTCGCCTTCACGCAGGGCAAACGCGAGCACGTCCGTAGGCTTGTCGTAGCCGCGGTAGTTCTTGTTGAGCGCATGAATCTCGCTGTCGCTCGTAAGTACGACGCTCATGCTGGAGCGCACGTGATCGAGCTCGGACAGCAAAACGCGCACCCGACGCGAGATCTCGATGCGGGTGATTCCACGTGGGAGCTTGGTGTTGACCAAAAGTGTGTGCGCCATACATCAGCGCCTTATCAGCTCTGGCAAACGCATGGCAGCGAGAACAAAAACTTGGCCGCGGGCGGCTCGCAGGAGCATCACTAGTGGCATGAGTGAAGTCATCTATGTGGGGCCAGAACGTCGCAGCCAACGCGTCTTCGTGACGCGTCACACCGAGTACTTTTTCGACGGCGCCATTTGCGTCGCCGTAAGAGATCGCCAGACCGGGCGTGTTCTCGCGGCCCACATGGCTGCCCGTCGCCCCATGGAGAAGGCCGTTCGCTTCGCGGCCGATGGTCGTCTCCTCGAAGTCCGTGACGCGCCTACAGTAGGCGATTGCCTCTACTTTTCTTACGAGGGGCGCGAGCTTATTACCAGTCCGGTGGAACACGTGACCCGCACCGAGCGCGAGCTCACCGAGCGCTTCTCGCAGCTGTACGCGCACAGCGCCTGAGTCTGCCGGGGACACCGCGATCTTATGTCGGCGCACCCCTATTTGCTGCCCGTCTCGCTAGAGGAAATGGTTCGCACGCCGCTCTGCACGCCGCGCCTGGTGCTGCGCCCTTTGCGCATCAGTGACTCGCATGCGCTGTGGGGTGTCCTATGCGAGCCGCATGAGCGTCGGCATTTGGGGCAGTGGCTGTCGTGGGTGCAGTGGACACAGCAACACGCCGATTCGGAGACGTTTGCGGAAGGCTCGGTACAGGAGTGGGAGGAGCGCAAAGCGTATCGCTTCGCCGTCACGCAGCAAGGCGAATTCCTGGGCATGGTTGGGCTCGAACACTTGCTCTTCGCGCACAGACAGGCTGAGCTAGGCTATTGGCTCCGGCACGATGCCTGCGGCAAAGGCTTGGGCGCCGAGGCCGTCGCTGCCGTGCTCGCGTGGGCGTTTTCCGATCTCAACGCGCATCGGGTGAGGGCCGCTGTTGCGGTTGGCAATGGCCCGTCGGAACGGTTGCTCTTGGCCTTGGGATTTCAGCGCGAGGGCACCGCGAGGCATGCCGAGTGGTGCGAAGGGCGCTGGGTCGATCATGGATTGTTCGGGATGCTGAACCACGAATTCGTAGCGCGCCGTGGCGCATAGTGTCCGCGGATTGCGTTCGGCGTCCCGCGCCCCTTTTGTTCTGATCGCCGGCTGCGCGTTGCTGGGGGTTCTTACGGCGCTCGGGGTATGGGTCTATGCACGTAGCAAAGCGGAGCGAGAGGAGCGCGCTCGGCCTACGCAGTCCGCGCCGTCATCGGAAATTCCCATCGACGTGATGCCGTAGCGCTGACGGGCGAAGTGTGGGGGGCGACTCCCTACTCCAACACCAACTCGCGCACCGCGCGTCGCAATCGCGGCAAACCCTGCACCGCCCAGGCGCCGTGCCAGCAAATGTCTTTTCCGTCCACCGGGACAAACCTTGGCGTTCGGCTCACACCATCAAACCACGTGCGCATTTGCTGCTCGTCTTCGGCCGTGAACGGATAAGGCTCCGTGGGCAGAAGCACTACATCGGGGGCGCTCTGCACCAATTCGTCCGAGCTCACGCGTGGGTACCGCGTGTCGCGATCGACAGCGAGCACCGGATCGCCCAGGCCCAAGTCTGCGCTTAGCGGATACAGTCGGTCGCGCCGCGCAAACGCGTTCTCCAGCCCGCACGATGCCAGCGTGTCGCTGATGTACGTCTGACCGTTGATGGTCATGAGCGGCTTCATCCAAATGGGGCAGAAGGCACGGCGTGGCACCGCGAGCTCCAACGTAGGGACCGAGAGCAAGGCATAAGCCTCTCGCAAAAGCGCGCGCACCGCGGGCTCCTGAGATAGATGCAGAATACGTGCAATGCGCGCCAGGTGTGCGAAGCCATCGGCCACACGCTGCGGGAACCCGACGTACACGCGCAGGCCGCGGGCCACCAAGGCTTCAATGTCCGAACGCGTGTTCTCCTCTTGGTTTACGAGCACCAAGTCGGGCTCAAGCGAGACAATTTGCTCAATGCGCGGGTTCTTGGTGCCACCCACGCTAGGGACAAACTCGAGGCTGGCGGGCTCGACGCAGTAGTCGGTTCGGCCGACCAAGCTCACTGCTGCGCCTAGAGCCCAGACTGAGTAGCTGTCGCTGGGGACAAGCGACACGATGCGCCTGGGGGCAGAGTAGAAGTTGAGCGGACGTTTGCGATCGTCCGAGATGGAGATGCTCACTCCTCGTCCTCAAACACGTCGGGCGGTGGCGTCGGGGCCGGTGGGCCGCCATCTACATAGGGGCCCACACGTACGCCGCAGGTAGCCCACACGCGCTCGTCGCAGCGTGCGTGCTTGGTGGCCACCCGCTGCACACAGGAGCGGACCACGGCGTCCTGAGTTTCGGCGATGCGGTCGCTCACGAGGCCGCAGCCGCGCGTGCACGCGGATTCGTCGCACGAAGGTACGCGCATGTTCTCGCATGCACGCACGCAGCGTTCATGCGGCCCAAAGGCCGGCCTGGGTACATGACACGCGACGGTGACAATGAGAGCAATGGCCGGCAACAGGAGGGGGAGGAGCTTGGGCGACAAGGAGCTTCTTTGCTCTACTATCACGCAAAAGGAGATAAGAAGAGGCATGGCTCTACCTTCCCGCGACGCGGTGACAGAATTTTTGACTGAATCCCGCGCCGCACAAAGCATCTCCAAAATCGCAGACGCACTTGCAGTCCCCGAAAAAAAGCGCGCAGCCTTGCTGCGCATGCTCGATGCGATGGCCCAAGACGGCCTCCTGCACGGCGAGGGCGAGGCGTTTAGGCTCGCCATCAAGGGCGGTGCGCACGAGCCTGTGGCCGTCCCCAAAGCCAAAGGCAAAGCCAAACGCAGCGTGCCCCCGCCGGTCGTCGAGAAACTGCCAAAGCGGGCCAAGAAGGCACTCCCAGCTGACTTCGGAACTCCGATGCCAGGGTTCAACGTATCTGCCGACAAGCACTCCCGCAACGGCAGCTCTCCGCCACGTGACTTGCTCGCTGGGCGCAACCCCGCGGGCTCGCCTCCGCGCGACTTGCTCGCACATCGCGGAGCCGCGCCCCAAGCAGGCGAAGGGCTCGCGCCTGCAGACGGTACACGTATCGGCGTGATCCGCATGAACCAGCGAGGCTTTGGCTTCGTGGAATCTCCGGGCGCAAAGGGCCAGGACGTGTTCGTGAGCCAAGAGGCGCTAGGTGGCGCCATGCACGGAGACACTGTGCGTGTGCGTGTCATCGGTCGCAGGCCGCAGGGGCTCGAGGGCCACGTCGAAGAAGTGATCACGCGCTCGGTGATGCGCGTGGGCGGCATCCTGCGCCGCAA
>JAYWGI010000457.1:0-4283 GCA_043779025.1 Myxococcales bacterium | reverse complement strand
AAATTGCGCAAACACAAAGTTTGCATTGAATTTAAATTTCTAGAAACATTCGTAATAACAACCTGATAGCGCGTGTATTCCACCGTTATTTTTGAGTTTGAGCAAGGCTTTGGTTGAGTCTCTTGGCAAGCCAACCACCGAGACATGCGGCCGCAATCGCCATAGGAGAAAGCGTCGTACAAATCAGCAGCGCGGTGAACCCTGATATCCCGACGAGAAGCCATACGAGAATGCACGAGAACAGGCACGCCAGCGCGCATTCGAGCACAGCGCGTCCTCGTGCAGCTACTAGGTGCACCCCTCCGGCCAGCGCGTAGAACGCGAGCACAACCGCAAGAAGCCAAAACGCAGCTCCGCTGCGTCCCGCTGGATCATCAACCATTGCTACGTTGAAGCCAACGCTAGGCGCACTTGCGCTGCCTACCACGATGCCGGCGACCAAAGCCCCCGAGTAGATGGGCATTCCGAGGAGCACCCAAATGGGACGCAGTGCGGCGCGCTGAGCGGCCATCTGGCTACGCAGCTGCGGCAGGCTAGGCACACGACTACGCAGGCTTTGAGCGATACTATTGGGTTGCCCGTCGTTGTCCAGTTCGTGCTCCGAGGAGAGCCACATCAGGCAAGCCCCAAGCAACAAAACCGGCAACGTACATGCGGCCATTGCAGCGCTACGACACAGGATCAAATAGCTGAGAGGAGCGCGTATCAACGCGACCACGAGAGCCCACTTACCAAGAACGTAAAGCCCTCCTGCACGCCCACGCGAAGCTCCAGAGCCAAGCAGCCACACCGCGGCGAGCACATGCAACCCCAACTCGATCGACCCACGCAGCAGCGAAGCCATGCCCCAGCCATGCGTCAGAATGAGCGCAAGAGACTCACCCACGCCAAATGCAACGGCGAGCTTCGCCGCGAGCACTGTGCGCTCGCCCAGAACACGAACGCGGACAAATTCACTCACCCAAAAAGCGCGCCCAATCTCACGAAAAAGCACGTAGAATAGCAACAAGGCAAAAGCGTTGGGCGTCGAACCGTACTCGATATTAGCTAAGCCAAGGCGGATGGTGAGCAGAAAAAACGCCGCCAAGAAAAACGCTCCCAGCAAGGCCGATAGCACCAAGGGGCGGGCACCCAACACGCGTTGGATTCCTTGCATCAGATGCCGTAATGCACGCCCAGCCTTAGGCCAAACGAGCCGAGCAATCCCGCAGAAACACTTTGGGCTTGGTAGAGCGGGCTCGCCACGATTTGGCTTTGTACCGACGCGGGCAACTGGTCGAAACCGTCGGGCTTTGGCGCGGAAGCGCGCGTGAGATATGCCACCCGTGCCTCGCCGCCTACACCTAGGGAGACCGCGTTGAAGATGTAGTAGTCGAGCCCAACGCCGACGCCGGCATCGAAGCCTTTCATGTCTGATTGGGTGACAGGCGCCCCCGCGACAGAGTTGGCAAAGTTACTGGAGTCTAGCTTACCCGAAAACATGTATCCACCACGCAATGTGATGTTCGGATCGAAGCGGCCGATAGGAACGTTGAGGCCAATTAGGCCGCCCACGTTCCACAGAGCGTAGTCCGGCGTGTTGAAGCGCTTCACCTCACCGCCCAGGGTGAACGCGACGAAGCGAACACCCCCGGAGACGCCCCAGTGAGAGCCCGAAGAACTTTGGCTTTTGAGACCGATGTCCGATTCGGCACCTGATATCGCGGCGAGCGCAACTTTGCTGTAGCCAAGCTCACCGCGCGCCCACAAGATCTCAAAGTTGCGACCGCTATCCTTCTTGGCCTCTGGCGTGGTTGCGGCCGGAGCAGAATAGGTGGTCTGCGGCGTGACCGTTTGGGCTGCGGGTGGCGGGGCCATCTGGGCCGACGCAACGCCCGTGTCGGCCACAAACGTGCAGAGTGCAAGTAGTGCAAAGCGCATCGATTTATTCCTGTTCATCCGTTTGCTCCACGCTCGGGTCGCCAGCCACCGGCGCCTCCTCAGGCGAAAGCTTGTAGCCCTCAGACACCCATTGACCAAGGTCGAGCAGCTTGCATCGTGGCCCACAAAACGGCGCACTCGCATTGGTTGCGCGTGCGCCGGCTTGCTTTCCGCATTGAGGACAGCTCATTGACAAAGGCTACGCCGAAACTGACGGCCTTGCCACCGTGCATCGCCTGGTTGTGAAAGACTGCGATTTGATGGAACAAAAAAATGAGTGCACTCTGCTGCGTTGCAGAGTGCACTGGTTTGGTTCCGGAGCCCCCGAGGCTAGCTCGGGTAGGAGCTCAGGGCGTCGCTTTGACGACGTCAACCACCGACTGAACGCTAGCGGCGCTCTTCTTGAGCATCTCTTGCTCTTCGGCGGTGAGGTCAATGGTGATGATCTTCTCGACGCCGTTGCCACCGATGATGCAGGGCACGCCCATGAACATGTCCTTGTAGCCGAACTCGCCCTCGAGCAGGGTGGCGCACGGCAGCAGGCGCTTCTGATCGAGCAGGTAGGCTTCGGCCATCGCCACTGCGCTCGATGCGGGAGCGTAGTAGGCGCTGGTTCCCATCAGGTTGACGATCTCGCCGCCGCCCTTGCGGGTGCGCTCGATGATGGCTTGAAGCTTGTCCTTGGCGATGAGCGCAGTTGCGGGCACGCCGTTGATGGTGGTCATGGAGAGCACGGGGACCATGTCGTCGCCGTGGCCGCCAAGCACCATGGCGCGCACGTCTTTGACGCTCACGTTGGCTTCACGCGCCAAGAAAAGCTGGAAGCGCGCGGAGTCGAGCACGCCAGCCATGCCTGCAACCATGCCTTTTTTGCAGCCAGTGACGCGCATGTATTCGTAGACCATCGCGTCGAGCGGGTTGCTGATGACGATGACGAAGGCGTTGGGACAGTACTTCTTGGCGTTGGTTGCTACGTCGCGAATGATGGGTAAGTTGGTAGCGACGAGGTCGTCGCGCGATTGGCCTGGCTTGCGTGGAATGCCGGCTGTGATGACGAGCACGTCTGCGCCCTCGAGGTCAGCCCAGTTGGAGGTGCCGCGGATGTTGGAGTCGTAGCCGAGCACGGAGCCGTTCTGCTCCAAGTCCAACGCCTTGCCCTTGGCGAAGTTCTCTTTGGCGGGGATGTCATACAGCCACACATCGCCTAGCTCTTTGTTCGCGAACAAGCGTGCGAGCTCGCCGCCGATGTTGCCTGCGCCGATAAGACCAATCTTCTTGCGTGTTGCCATGGTGATGCTTGTCCTCTTTTTGAATCCAGAAACTGGCCTCGCGGTTTACACCATGGCGCGAAGAAAAATCCAGGTTCAGAGACGTGAAAGTCGCTACTTGCGACAACCCCGCATTTCACGCAGCATGGGCGGTCCATGAGTTCATCCTCCCGTCCCATCCTTTTCCTGTACGCGGCGATGTTGGCGCAAGGCTATGGCGTCGCGCAGGCGGATAAAGGACCGCCGAGCCCAGCGCGGGTCGCATGTATGGGTAAGGAACCAGGAACGCCGTGTCAGGTCGACGGGCGCAGTGGTCTATGTCCAAAGGACGTTAAACTTGCTCGAAACGGGTGCGTTTTTGATACGAGCGCCGCAACCGGAGCGCCAGATCCGATGCCTATCCCCTCACCCACGCGGGGGTGCGCGATCGGGCAAACCACCCTTCCAGCGTGGTGGATCGCGGCCTCTATCGCCATAAGCGCAAGACTTGCTTTGCGCCTACTTCGCCGACGAGCCTGACGCCGGATGTTTTCGCCTCTGGCAACGCTCGATGCAGCGCGCTTGCTGATGTTGCGCGTGGGCGTGAGGCATGTGCCTGGCGCGCGCGCCGTAGTCTCATCGCGTGATGCACGCGTCGTCCTCTACGCCGCCGTGGGAGTTACGCTCGGTTGCGCTTGTAGCGTGCTAGCCCCCGCGTCGGTGTTTTTGTGGGGGCCCGTGTTGCTTGGGGTTCCCCATCTGCTGTCAGACTTGCGCTACCTCGTGTTTGCACCGGCGGCACGGGCGCGCTTGAGGTGGCCAGACATCGTGGTAGGCGCGCTTTTGCTGGCTGCAATGGTGTCGCCCGTGCCTGCGGTTGGCTTTGCGGCCGTACTTGCAAGCGCTTTGCTCACCCGCCGAGCGGCGACCGCGCCGACTTTGCGCTTCGCACTAGCGACGCTGCTAGGTGCAACGGCGATGTGGGTTTCGTGGAGGGCGCCACACGCTGCCGCCTATGCCCTCGTCCATGCGCACAACCTGGTGGCGTTGTTCTTGTTTGGCGTGATGTTCCGCTACAGACGCACAGCGTTGTCCCTCATTGCGGGTACGATGTTT
>JAYWGI010000456.1:0-4285 GCA_043779025.1 Myxococcales bacterium | reverse complement strand
GCGCGTGGTCAGCAACTCTCGAACGCCCCCGCCGGCCGCGACCACCGCGTCTACGCTTCGAAGGAGGTCCTCTCGCAGGTGCACACCCACGCCGGCTTGAAACATCGGAAAGCGCGCCGCGTCTTTGGTGATTTGAGGATACTGGTCGGCGAAATAGAGTTGCTCGTGAAACTTGCTCAGGCCGATTTTACCGCGTGGGTCCGCAAGCGCGGCGTCTAGAACGGTGAGGTATTTTTCAGGTGAATCCCAGTCGCCTTTGGCCACACTCGCGAGCATGGCGTCATCCGGGGGTGCATCGAAAAGCGCCAGGCTTAGGCGCGTAGCAAGCTCCGAAGGCGCAAGAGGGATGCGGCCGCCTACCGGCGTGGCATCGATCTTGGAGGGAGCACCGACCGCACTTCGGTAGACGAACAGAGGCATCTGCAGCACCGCCGACAGCGAGCCTCGGACGCCATTCTTAAACTTCTCGGCGTCGTTCGCGCCGGTGGCCGCAGCCATGCGGGCGCGCCAAGCCGTCAGCTCGTCTGTCATCGGCGGGCGCCGAAAGGCCCGCAGCAACATGCTGTTCAAAAAGGCATCGATGCGCGCGTCCCCCGAAGCCGGCGCGCCCGTCGGAAGCAATCTCCCAAGCCAGTCCGCGTCGCTCACTGCCGCATCTGCGTAGGCCTCCGCGGCTTCGCGAATCTTGGTGACGGCCCCTTCGCGCACGCCGAGCAACTCCTGGTCCGAATCGAACTGGAAGCGTGCGGGCTCACTGGGTGGCAATGAGACGGCAGGCGGTTTCAGAGGCCTCGCAACCAGTTTCGCTCCAGCTTCCCATTGCGCCCCGGTAAGACGCATGTAGGACATGCCGC
Organism: Myxococcales bacterium; assembly: GCA_043779025.1. GTDB lineage: Bacteria > Myxococcota_A > Polyangia > Polyangiales > Polyangiaceae > JAAFHJ01. The sequence continues at coordinate 3,431 of JAYWGI010000456.1, read as the reverse complement.
CCTCGCCCTTGGCGCTCTCACCCGGAAGAACCTCAGGCACCGTAGGTGGCCCGTCGGTAGGGGTACTACCGCCAAGCCCGCCAATGTCGCCCGTGCATCCGGCCACGCCGAGTGCCGCAAAACCTAGAGAACAAATTAGGGCACGACTACGAACCATGTGGGAAGACTACGGGCACCTGGGCCCAAACGCAAATCAGAGGCCCAATCAGCGGCGTCCGTTGCAGCGCCAGACACATATTCACTCACATCCCCGGCGGTAGCGCCAGCATCATACCGCTCAAACACATCTCGTTGCGCGTGCCCCAACCAGGGGTTACGGCCTGCGTTTCATACTTGGTATTGTACACGCATTCCACATCGATCAAGCTTTGTCGAGTGAGGCGAATGGGCTCCTTGTGCGTGTAAAACCGCTGCCAATGGAAGTCGAAATGCTCGGTCCGAGCGATACACTGCTTGGCCGCCCCAGGCTGCGTAATGCTGATGGTCTGTTTGGTCCCGCGCTGGTGCATGTGGAACATGGTTTGGACCAAATCGACGTAAGGCGCACTAGGCAGGCCCAGCTCGCTGACGCGCGCTTTCCACGTGATCGACGCGGCTTCCTGACCCGCCGGAATGCTCATTGAGGCGCCGAAAAAAGCCGATTCGAGAAACTTGTCTTTGAGCGAGAATACAATGCGGCGCTCCACGCTGGTGGCAAATCGTAGCGCGATGGTGGACTGGTCCGTACTGCCCAAGCTGGCATCGTCCGCCAGGTTGTAGTGCACCTGAAACACGAGCACGTCACCGGCGCCCACGCCCATGCCCATGCCGGCGGGGTACTCCGTCACGCCCTGCCCGGGCGCCCAATTCACAGGTGCGCCCGTCACAGCCACGCCCTCACCCGCGTCGGTGAAGCAAGGCCACCCGTCACGCGCCGGCGTTTGCGCATGGAGCGCCGCCATCTGTTGTGCGTTGGTTTTGCCAGATACGCGGGAGGGCGCGTTAGGGTCGACGAGCGTGCCAATGACGTGGTGCAGGACTTTGGTGTTGTCCACTTTGACGTCGTAGCCCGTGATGAACTTTCCGGCTTGGTTGGCGGGCATCGCGAAACAGCGGTACTCGTCGAACTCGGCCAGCGGTCCGCCCTCGCGCACGGGGCTAAACTTGGGCAGCATGTAGTCCACTCCGCCGACCAGCGTAGGCACGGGCGCCGGCGTCGGTGAAATGAGCGGCCGTTCGCCGGGGGGAGTCCCCGCCTCGACCCACTTGGCGAGCTTCGCCTTCTGCTCCGCGCTCAGCGTGAGCACACCCGCAAACTCCCCACATGCACCACTGCTGTCCACGTCGTAGGGCGGCATGCGGTTGCGCGCCACTTCGTCCGAGCTCTCCAGTGCATGCGACTTGGCCGACTCATAGCTATCGAGCGCAAACGGCGCGATGCCCCCAGCTTGATGGCAGCCCACACAGCTCCGCACGTACAGCGGCGCGATGTCTTGGTAGTAGGTTGGCACACTTTCGACGAGGGGCATGCCGGTGTCGGTCGCGGGTGAGATTGCGTCGGCCGCGCCCGACGTGGGCGCACCCGCGACATTGCTGCTGCATGCGGCGGCTGCGAAGCCTCCAGACGCAAGAACCAAACCAACAATGATGAATGACCTCATGGTGTAACGCTCCTCAGACTCGAAAAAACTCATACGACGACGCCGGGCATCGAGAACGATACGAGGATTTACTAGACCAAAATCCGTGCGGACGTAGCCGCAATGTCGAGCGCCACGGGACCACCGCGCCTTCCTCGTTCCCTCGCTGCGCAATCCTTGGTAGCTTATGGCTCAGTCGGTCAGCGCTAGGAGCTAGGCCACGCACCAGAGGATTTCATGACCAAAGCAATTAGGCACGTAGGCGTCATCGGAGCCGGCGTCATGGGCCAGGGCATTGCAGCCCATATGGCGAACGCGGGCATTAAAGTAACCTTGCTCGATATCGTACCCCCGGGCATCAGCGAAGCTGACAAGAGCAAAAAAGCTGCGCGCAATGCGTTTGCGGCGGGCGGCCTGGACAAGGCGCTCAAGAACAAGCCCGCGTTGTTCTTTCACAAGGGTGCAGCGCGCCTTGTAAGCGTAGGCAACACCGAGGACGATCTCGCGAGCCTCGCCACATGTGACTTGGTCATCGAGGCCGTGCTCGAGCGTTTGGACGTGAAGATCACATTGTTCGAGAGACTCGAGAAGATCATTCCCGATCACGCCGTCATCGCGTCGAACACGTCGGGCCTACGCATCAAAGACATGACGGCCGGCCGCAGCGAGCAGTTCAAGAAAAACTTCCTCGTGATGCACTTCTTTAACCCCGTTCGCTACATGAAATTGCTCGAGCTGGTGCGCGGCCCCGAGACCAGCGACGAGACTGCGAACAACGTACAAGCCTTCGGCGAGAGCGTACTCGGCAAGGGAATTGTCTGGGGAAAAGACACCCCCAACTTTGTGGGCAACCGCATCGGCGTGCAGGGCCTTATGGCCACCATCCACGCGATGAGCGAGCACAAGCTCAGCCCCGAGGACGTCGACAACATCACTGGCAAGCCCTTCGCGCACCCGGGCTCCGCCACGTTCCGCACGGCCGACATGGTGGGCCTCGACACCTTCATTCACGTGGCCAACAACTGCTACGACGCGCTGCCCGACGACGAAGATCGCGACCTGTTCAAGCTGCCCGAGTGGGTCAAGGGCATGGCCGAGAAGAAGCTCTTCGGCAACAAGACCAAGGCCGGCTTTTACAAGAAGACGCCGGACGGCATCCTTACGTACGACCCTTACACCAACGACTACCGCGCCAAGGGCGGAGACGAGGGCGTGAAGGCCGCATGCAAGAGCATCGCCAAGATTGAAGACCCGGCCGCTCGCATCAAGAAATTGATGCAGGATACCGGCAAGGCAGGCGCCTTTGCGTGGGCTGTGGCCTCACGATCGCTCTCTTACGCCGCGCGCCGCATGGGCGAGATCTCGGACAGCGTGGTCGACGTCGATAACGCCATGAAGTGGGGCTACAACTGGGAGCTCGGTCCGTTCGAGGTATGGGACGCGATTGGCTTCGTAGAGGCCACCAAGCGCATGCAGGAGGGCGGCGTAAAGTTGCCCGCAAGCATCGATAAAATGCTTGCAAGTGGGGCTACCAGCTTCTACCGCGCCGACGGCGCCGTGTACGACCTCGCCAAGGGCGAGTACGTCCCACAGCGCGTCGACGTGCGCAACGCGACCTTCCAAATTTTGAAGCGCGGCGAAGCCCCCGTGCTCAAGAACGACGGCGCCGAGGCATGGGATTTGGGCGACGGCGTGCTTGGTCTCAAGTTCAAGACCAAGGCCAACAGCATCGACGCCGATGTCATCTCGATGATCCCGCTCGCAGCCGCCAAAGCCGAGAGCGATTTCCGCGCGATGGTCATTAGCAACGAG
>JAYWGI010000455.1:0-1553 GCA_043779025.1 Myxococcales bacterium | reverse complement strand
TGATGGGCTACCCCGAGGAAGTTGAGATGACGTTCCAGGACACGGGGCCCGGCATTCCGCCGGACGATCTCGAGAAGATCTTCGAGAGCTTCTACACGACCAAACCTGGCGGCACCGGCCTGGGCTTGGCCATCGTGAAGCAGATTGTTGATCAGCACGCCGGGCGCATCGAGATCACAAGCACGCTTGGGCAAGGCACCCTCGTGCGGGTGGCCATTCCAACTGGACGGCCACTTCCTGCCCGCAGCTCCAGGTCCTTGCTGCCGGAGCCGATGCTAGATCTCGACGATGACGACGACTTGAGCTAACGCCGCAGCATGCCAAGCGCAATCGCACCTGAGGGCCGGCTCCGCGGCAAGCACATCCTGCTTGGCGTGTCGGGCAGCGTGGCTGCCTACAAATCAGTGCAACTTGCACGCTTGTTGGTGAGGGAAGGCGCGCGCGTCACGCCCGTGCTTACGGCTCGCGCGCTGCATTTTGTTGGCGAGACCACGTTCTCGGCGATCACGGGGCAGGGCGTCGTGACCAGTATGTGGGGCGCGCCCGGCGAGCTGCATGTGTCACTCACGGCCGACGCAGATGCGCTCGTTATTGTACCCGCCACGGCTGATTTGCTCGCGCGCATGGCCACGGGGCGCGGCGACGATTTGCTCGCGGCGGTGTACTTGTGCGCACGCCAGCCCGTGCTTTGCGCGCCCGCGATGCACCCGGCCATGTGGTCTCAGCCCGCCGTGGCGCGCAACGTCGCGATGCTCAAACAGGATGGCGTGCAGTTCGTTGGCCCAGTGAGCGGTGAGGTGGCCTCCGGCGACGTTGGCGTGGGCCGAATGGCTGAGCCTGAAGAGGTGCTCGATGCCTTGCTTGCTCGTTTGGCGTCGAGTCGTGCGTTGGCGGGCAGGCGCGTGGTGATCACGGCCGGGCCCACGTTTGAGGACATCGACCCGGTTCGGTTCGTGGGCAACCGCTCGAGCGGCACCTTGGGTTTTGCCATTGCTGCGGCGTTTGGTGCAGCAGGGGCCGATGTCACCTTGGTCGCCGGCCCCGTGTCGCTTGCCACCCCCCCCGGCGTCCGCCGCGTGGACGTGCGCAGCGCCGCGGAAATGCACGCTGCGGTCGCAGCATCGGCTCCCGGGTGCGACGTGTTTGTGGCGGCCGCGGCAGTGGCTGACTTTCGGCCGGCCGGGTACTCGGCTGCCAAACTCAAGAAGACTGCGGGGACCCCAGCGTATGAATTCGTGCAGAATGCAGATATCCTGGCCGACGTTTGCGCGTGGGCCGCGTTGCGCCCCACGCTTGTGGTGGGGTTTGCGCTTGAGACCGGCTCCGACGAGGAGGTTGCGCGCTTGGGCGCCGAGAAGCGGGCGCGCAAGGGCTGCGATTGGCTTGTCGCAAACCGTGCGGATCAGGGCCTGGGAGCGGGCGACACACGGCTGTGTTTCGTCGATGACGCAGGCGCCGAATGGCTTGGCCCATTTGCTAAACGCGTGGCCGCGGAGCACGTAGTGGCTGCATGTCGCAAACGCGTCGGCAGCTGAGCCCCGCGCTCAATCAAG
>JAYWGI010000454.1:0-4291 GCA_043779025.1 Myxococcales bacterium | reverse complement strand
CTCGTACCCTGCCGTTACGAACGTCGTTTTCTGCAGTAACACCCAGTAATTTACCAGATTTTCGAGGACGCGATGCAGCTCCGAGCCGAAGAGATCAGCCAGATCATCAAGCAGCAGATCGCCAGCTACGACAAGTCGGTTGACGTTGTCGAGACAGGCACTGTGCTCTCCACCGGCGACGGTATCGCCCGCGTCTACGGCCTTGAGAGCTGCATGGCAGGCGAGCTTGTGCAGTTCGCCTCGGGCGTGCAGGGCCTCGTGCTCAACCTCGAGACGGACAACGTCGGCGTCGCCATCTTCGGCGACACGTCGGCCATCAAAGAAGGCGACACCGTCAAGCGCACCGGCCGCATCATGGACGTACCCGTGGGCCCCGCGCTCATCGGCCGCGTTGTGAATGCGCTTGGCCAGCCCATCGACGGCAAGGGGCCGATGGAGACGCCACATCGCCGCCGCGTTGAGCTCAAAGCGCCAGGCATTTTGCAGCGTCAGCCGGTCAAGGAGCCCATGCAGACGGGCATCAAAGCCATCGACGCGATGGTTCCGATCGGCCGTGGTCAGCGCGAGCTCATCATCGGCGATCGCCAGGTGGGTAAGACCGCTGTGGCCATCGACGCCATCATCAACCAGAAGGGCCAAGGCGTGATGTGCTTCTACATCGCCATCGGCCAAAAGCAGTCCACGGTGTCGGCCGTGGTCGACAAGCTCACGCGCCACGGCGCTATGGAGTACACAACCGTGGTCGTCTCTGGCGCCTCGGAGTCTGCGCCCTTGCAGTACATCGCGCCCTACACCGGCGTAACCATGGCCGAGTACTTCCGCGACAACGGCGGCCACGCGCTCGTGGTCTACGACGACCTCTCCAAGCAAGCGGTGGCGTACCGCCAACTTTCCTTGCTGCTCCGCAGGCCACCAGGCCGTGAGGCCTACCCAGGCGACGTGTTCTACATCCACTCGCGCTTGCTCGAGCGTGCCGCCAAGATGGCCGACCGTTTCGTTGTGCTCCCCAAGGGCAAGACCTGGGACGAGCGCGGCGACGCGACGGTGTACGTGGGCGAGCAAGGCCACGACCCCGCCAAAGACGAGCTCAAGGCCAAGGGCGAGGGCTATGCCATGGTCAAGGACCCAACCTCTGGCGGTTCGCTCACGGCGCTTCCCATCGTTGAGACCCAGGGCGGCGACGTGTCGGCCTACATCCCAACCAACGTGATCTCCATCACCGATGGCCAGATCTTCTTGGAGACCGACTTGTTCTTCTCGGGCGTTCGCCCCGCGATCAACGTCGGTGTGTCCGTGAGCCGCGTCGGCGGCAGCGCGCAGATCAAGGCCATGAAATCAGTCGCCGGTACGCTCAAGCTGGACTTGGCGCAGTACCGCGAGAAGGCGGCCTTCTCTCAGTTCGCGTCCGACCTGGACAAGGTCACGCGCGACATGCTCGATCGCGGTGTGCGTTTGGTCGAGATCCTCAAGCAGGGTCAGTACCAGCCGCTACCCGTCGAGCGCCAAGTGCTCATCGTGTACGCAGGCACCAAGGGCTACTTGGACAGCTTTGCGACCTCTGAGCTCGCCACCTACGAGAAGGAGCTTTACGCCTTCTTCGAAAGCAAATACCCGCAGGTCTTCGAGACCATCCGCGTCAAGAAGGACTTGAAGGAAGTCGAAGACACCGTCAAGGCGGCGCTCGTCGAGTTCGGCGGAATCTTCGGCAAGGGGAACTGAGTCGTGGCATCGCTCAAAGCGATCCGCAAGCGCATCACCTCCGTCAAATCCACGCAGAAAATCACGCGTGCGATGAAGATGGTGGCCGGTGCGCGTCTTACCCGCGCTCAGCAACGCATTGTCGCCTTGCGCCCCTTTGCAAACGCAACGGCCGAGGTGCTCTACGACGTGGCGGCTGAGCTCACGGGCACAGGCGACGGCGAGGAGTACATCCAAGAGTCGAAGCTGCATCATCCGCTTCTGGTGAGGCGCGACGAGAAGCGGGTGCTCTTCGTGGTGCTCTCCAGCGACCGCGGCTTGTGCGGCGGCTTCAACACCAACGTCTGCAAAGAGGTAGAGCGCCGCTGGAGCGCGAAGCGCGAAGCCGGCGTGGACGTGCACTTTGCTACCGTAGGTAAAAAAGGCCGCGAGTGGATTCAACGCCGCGGCGGCGTAGTCGTGCACGATTTTCAAAAGGTGTTCGACAACCTCGACCTGACCACGGTCAAAGCCATCTCCGGATGGATCGTGCCGCGCTACCTCAAAGCCGAATACGACGCGGTGTACTTGGTCTTTAACGAGTTCAAGAGCGCCATCACGCAGCAGGTGCAGACCAAGCAGTTGTTCCCGGTGCGCGCCCCCGAAGGCTGGCAGGACACCTTCAAGGAGTTCACCTACGAGCCCAGCCGCGAAGCCGTGCTCGAGCACTTGGTGCCCATGTACATGGACGCCACACTGCTGCGCTCGCTGTTCGATAGCCAAGCCTCCGAGTACGGCGCCCGCATGAGCGCCATGGACTCCGCCACACGCAACGCCAAGGACATGATCGGCAAGCTCAGCCTGGTCTACAACCGCGCGCGCCAAGCCGGCATCACCAACGAGCTGATGGAAATCGTCAGCGGCGCAGAGGCCCTCAAAGACGCGTAGGTGTAAACTGCACTTGTTGCCGAGTGCAAAGAGAAGCCCCAGGATCCGAAAGGAGCCTGGGGGCTTTGTTTATACGGATTTAAGTCCCGGCGTCGCCGTTGGTTGTGATCGCTGTTTCGGAGCACCCCAACCCCGCGTGGGTTGAAAGGAGGCAGGCCTTAATCTCAGCAGGTGAAGGCTTTTGGTTGCACGACCGGAGCGCTTCCGCAGCGGCCGCAGGCATGGCCGAAAGTGGTGGTAAGCGTGTAGTGCAAAATTCTTCACCTGCGAACGCAGCGCTACAATCCTGTACGAATTTGAGGTCTTCTGCTGTTGGGCTTCCCAATGATGAGCGGCAATCCTCTGTTTCCGCACAGGTGTTGGCGAGCTTACATGACAGGTAGCGCTCGCGTACCGGCGCAAGCAGAATACTTCCAGCGCACGTGTACATTGTTCGCCGGCAGGTTCGGGGAGTCGTGCGTTGAATGCACTTTAGAACCCATGTGTCCCGCTCAGCAGTGCAAAAATCGCTCACCGTTGCGAATCGGGCGTCGGCGACACCGCTATCTAACGCCGTCGCGCCCAAGTCCTGCGAGGCAGTGCATGCCGCCGCCGCGAGCAAGCCGAAAAGCAGTATGGTCAGAGTTTTACAGGGGGGGAGGGAGAGCTTTGCGTGGTTCATACCCTTGCCCTTGTAGCCGGGGATTCCAATCCGTCACGTGTGGTGCACGATTTTTTTCGATTTGTGCGCGCGTGCCTGTTTGGTGGCGCCGGTGCACCGGCCAGCCCTGCGCTACACTCACCGCATGCGCAGTGCGAAACGCTTGGAGCTAGAGCAACAACTCATGGCCTTGCCCGATACATCGGTAGGAGAAATCATGAACGAAACGCTCTACTTACAACCTCGCCCGGCGGGCCCACATGCCCATGCAGTGAGTGCGCTTCTTTATGCGCTTGTGGGTCCCTTCGACCGTGGGATTGGCGGCCCGGGGGGCTGGCGCATCTTGTTTGAACCTGAATGCCACCTGCACGAGGAGGTTCTTGTTCCTGACCTCTCCGGATGGAGCCGCGTGCGTATGCCGCGCCTGCCCGAGGGGCATCGCTTTACCTTGGTGCCCGATTGGGTTTGCGAGGTGCTCTCACCGAGTTCGGCACGCACAGACCGTGCCATCAAAATGGACCTTTACGCGCGTGAGGGCGTGCCCCATGTGTGGCTTGTGGATATGGCGGCACGCACCGTGGAGTCCTACGCGCTTGAAGGGGGCAAGTACATGCGCCTTGCCTGCGATGCCGCAGATGCGACGCCGCGCATCGCGCCCTTCGATGCGGTGGCGCTTGAGCTCAAGTTCCTGTGGGACGCCGAGAGAGAGGAATAGCTCGCGCAATGCTGGCATTACCAACGAGCTGATGGAAATCGTCAGCGGCGCCGAGGCCCTCAAAGACGCCTAGGTGTGGTTTGCACTTGTTGCAGAGTGCAAAGAGAGGCCCCAGGCTCCGAAAGGTGCCTGGGGTTTTTTGCAACCTGCGGCTTGCGTGTTCACCTGTTGGGTGTACAGTGTGGGGTGTGATTCATTCGGTGCTTCTCTCGGCATGGGCCAAGAAGCAGCTGCGTGCTGTTCCTGCCCACGTGAAGGTAAAGCTGCTCGCATGGGTTCGTGCGGTGGAGCAGACGGGCCTCGAAGAGGTT
>JAYWGI010000453.1:0-4292 GCA_043779025.1 Myxococcales bacterium | reverse complement strand
TTGCAGAGTACAAGCATGGCCGCGCCATCGTTGATACCCGAGGCGTTGCCTGCGGTAACGACACCGTCCTTTTTGAACACAGGTGCCAACTTGCCGAGTACTTCGGGGGTTGTCGCACGAGGGTGTTCATCCTTGTCTACAATGGTCACGCCCTTCTTGGTGGTGATCTCTACGGGCGTGATCTCACGAGCAAATACGCCTGCGGCATGCGCCGCGGCGTATCGGTCCTGACTAAGCTTTGCGTGAGCGTCGCAGTCTGCGCGCGTGATCCCATGGCTCTCTGCGAGCTTCTCGGCGGTCATGCCCATGGGAGCTTTACAGTAGGAGTCGGTGAGCGCCGCCGCCAGCGAGTCCTCAACCTGAGGAGAGCGCCCAAAGGCCCATCCATCGCGTCCACCGCGAAGCACATGCGGCGCTTGCGACATGTTCTCTGTGCCGCCCGCAAGCACCAACGTGGCCTCACCGATCATGAGCTGACGGCAGGCCTCCACTACCGCCTCGAAGCCACTGCCGCACAAACGGTTGAGCGTAAGCGCCGGCGTCTCGATGGGCACACCGGCGTGCAAGCCCACATGGCGCGCGCAATAGATGGCGTCGCTGCTTGACTGCAAGACGTTGCCGACGACGACGTGATCGATCTTGGCCGCATCAACGCCAGCCTCGGCGATGGCGGCGCGTGCGGCGATGGCGCCAAGCTCGTTGGCGGTCAAGGATTTGAGTGCACCTTGCAGGGTTCCAATGGGGGTGCGTTTGGCGGCAACAATGACAATAGAGTCGTTCATGATTGCGTATGCCTTACACCTTCGCTCCAGGCGAACACAACCGGGGGACACACTGTCAGGGACGCTGCGCTGGGCTTGCAACCCGGGATTGCGACCTCCACATCTCTCGATGGCATACCGTTGCTGGCCTACACATCTCTCGATGCCATAACGCTGCTGGCGTACACATTTCTCGATGCCATACCGCTGCGGGCTTGCACATCTCTCACCGCGGCGGCGTTGCTGGCCTACACAACCTTTCAGATCAAAGTGCGTTTTTAGGCGCTGCGCGGCTTTTGCAAATGCTTTGCGCGCTGGCCACGACGCTGGGCTTGAGGCTGACCGCTTCGGGACCGACCGGCGGGCATCGCTGCGTGCGGGGCCACCGCCCGGATGGCGTTGATTTGGCTTGCGGCAGAGGGGTTTGGAATTGTGGATTTTCCGCGCGGCGCGGGCTCCGGACGCCGAGCCCTTCGGGCGTGTTTCGTTTGTTGCACCCGCCCATACTGGGCGCCCAGGCGCGCACCCACGCCGAGCTGCGCTCGGACGGGGTTCCGGACGCCCACAACGGTCCGCCCTCCGCTGATCTGTCCTGATCTGAGTCAGTGTGGCCCGGAGTGGGGTGGGATGGAGAGATCTGTTCGGATCAGTGCATTGCTCATGGCATTGTTGGTTCACGAGCACAGAGCGGTGCATTGCCATGCGCGAGGGGAGCGCGCGCATTCCGGGAGCATGCAGTGCGCACGCATTTGCGGGCTCACGGCCACGGAGCCGTGTGTTGCTATGCGCCAGCGAAGCGCGCGCATTCTGGGAGCCGAGAGTTGCTGGCGGCATTGCCGGGTTCGGAGCGGCGCGTTGCTAGGCTGCTGCGGTGATTTGTTACCAGACGCACTTGATGCCGTAGGACTCGAAGTTGCTGTCCTTCGTCACCACGCTTAAGCGTTCCACGGAGGCTTGCGCGACCAGCATGCGATCGAACGGGTCGCCATGATGAAAAGGCAGTGACTCCACTGCGAGCAAGTGACGCATCTGAATGGCCAGGATGGCAAAACGATTGGTCAGCGCTTCGTCTTCAAAGAACCGCGCGGCAGGGCGCCCTAGCTGAAGCTTTCCGAGGCTCACCTTGATGGAAAGCTCCCATGCCGTCGCCATGCTTACGAAGCAGGGTTTGGAGGCAATGGCCTTGCGCGCGCGGGTCGACAGCTTCTTGTCGTCGGCGACCCACCAAAGAAACGTATGGGTATCAAGCAGCAGGTTCATCGCGTGTATTTTGCAAACGCTTCCAGTGGCGCGTCGAAGTCCTGGGCCATGTATTGGATCTGGCCTCGTGCACTTCCGGGTTTGCGCGGTTCTGAAGTGCCGACAAGGGGAACCAACTGCAACACAGGTTGGTTGTCGCGTGCGATCACCACTTCCTCGCCTGCGATCGCGCATCGCACGATCTCGGAAAAGTGCGCTTTTGCGTACGCCAAATTGTAGGTTGCCATGTGGGTCACATTAGATGACCAACCACGAGGTGTCAAACGCCTGTCGGCCATGGACGCTGCGCTGGGCTTGCAACCCGGGATTGGGCGCGTGCACCTCATCTCGATGACATACCGCTGCTGGCTTGCATTTCTCTTGCCGCGGCGGCGTTGCTGGCCTGCGGGACCGACCGGCGGGCATCGCTGCGCGCGGGGCGACCGCCCGGATGGCGTTGATTTGGCTTGCGGCGGAGAGGTTTGGATTTTTGAATGTTCCTCGCGGCGCGGGCTCCGGACGCAGAGCCCTTCGGACGTGTTTCGTTTGTTGCACATCGAAAGGCGCGCTCCCACGCCGAGCTGCGCTCGGAAGGGGTCCCGGACGCCCACAACGGTCCGCCCTCCGCTGATCGGAGTCAGCGTGGCCGGGGGTGGGGTGGAGATGGAGAGATCTGTTTGGATCAGAGCATTGCTCGCGGCATCGCCGATTGTGAGCGTGTAGCCGTGCGTTGCTATGCGCCAGCGAAGCGCGCGCATTCTGGAAGCCGAGATCTGCTCGCGGCGTTGCCGCTTTTTGGCGTGTAGCCGCGTGTTGTTATGCGCGAGCGAAGCGCGCGCATTCTGAGAGAGTGCGCTGCACTCGGGAGGTTCTTCGCTGCGCTCAGAATGACAAAGGGGCGCCACCACGCACCCGCATCTGTCGCACGAACGCGGCTCCCGACTCACGCAAGTGAGTTGGGAGCCGCGTTCTCTTTCTCCCCGACGTTGCGAGCGATGACACGGGCGAGGTTGCAGGCGTCCGGGGAGTGACGGGGTCCCTCGCGGCCGGGCCCACGCATGTCCGACGACGCGCCAAACAACGCACGGGTACACCGCGAGGCGTGCGCATCAACTTCTGTCGGGGGCCACGCGCTTGCGAGGTCGTTGAAGCCGTTGGTGCGTGCGTCGCGCCCCCGTCGCGGAGGAGTTCGTACGACCGGCCAGCGAGGGAGCCCCGGCCTCCTCGGCGCCGGTCCCGCGCTGGAGGAGTGAGCTCACGAACTGCGTCGGTTGCGCCGTTTAGGCACCCCCTGCCGTGTTGGTTGTGTAGCGGCGGTTGGGGCGTTTGGCGCCGCTGCGGGCTCACTTGTGGCTGGTGTAATACTCTTTGAATCGAACGCTCGCCTGATGCACTGCGTTTGCAAGGTTACGGAAGTTGTGTCGTGGATCATTGCTGCCGTTGAGTAGCGCCAACGATGTAATACGAATAGTCACACGGTCGCCGTTGGGGGTGCACGTGCAACGAATGAAAACGTTACGTGTCATCGCGTCAATACATGCCGCCTGTACGATTGGGAGTGAGATGTCGGCAGCTGGTTCGCTGCTCTGGAACTCAACGGTAAAGACGTCAGGGAAGTAGATTTGCTTGGGTACGACAATATAGAGGCGCGCGCCTTCGTGACTGAAAGAAAGATCGCCTTCGGCGTCCACCTTTGGGGCTGCGCCCTCGCTGTCGAGCATGGCGTAGTAGTAGTCGCGATAACCCTGCGTGTTGCCCACGAGGTATGCGCGTACATACGTATTGATGCCGCTCAGTTGAATCGTCGTTACATCTGCGCGCCGGTCCTCGTGATTTGAGCCACCGAGGAAGACGGGCCTGTCGGAGACGTCCACGAACATGTCTACAATCCCGCCTAAATTGAGTATCACGATGGAGGCAAGTTCGGCACACTCCGTCTCGTTTTCCACCACAAATGCATAGCGTGCGGTGACTCGGAGCATCGAGCTCTCAGACAAGATAGTGAAGTTGGTTCCAAGAGGGAGAGTGGTCTTGTTCGTAATGCGCGCGGCGAACAAGTCTAGGTCGGTGCCGCCTTTGCCCGACCGAAAGGGTAGATCGAACTGACAAAGATGTGCGGTGTTCGTCTGGACTAGGACACCGAACATCTCGGTGGTGACGAGCACCGACTTGTCCTTCTGCAGCACGGCCGCATAGCCCTTGGCTTGCAGCGCCTTGAGCATGCGCGTCGGACGCTCGGCGAGCGGCCCCTCGTCGGGGAGTGGAGGCAAGGCTCCGAACTTGACGGGGGTC
>JAYWGI010000452.1:0-4294 GCA_043779025.1 Myxococcales bacterium | reverse complement strand
TGGACAGGCTCGCTGCGCGGGTCCCTGGAGCACAGACCAAAGTCTCCGAATTGGTTTCAGTTTACAACAATAGCCCCTCTGCATGGTTGCGCTCCAAGTTGTTCAGCTTGCTTCAGCGGGTGGATCCCGCCGGGGCCGTCGCACGGCAGAACGCTGCCATGTCTGCGTCCTCGCCTGACTTGCTCAAGGCGGTTGCATTGCGTGTAGTGGCACTTCGCAACCCGGCAACGCACATGCAGGACATCCTTGATGCCGCGGGGAGCGACAACATCGCGCTACGTGCTGCAGGCCTGCTTGCCATCGCCGACGATGTACCCGCAGAGGTGCTTGATGTGGCAAAAGCCAAGGTGGTTGTACGTGCTGCACTTGCCTCGGGGGTGCGGGACCGTGTGTATTACGGTTTTTGGTGCGTGGATGATCGCAACTGGACGGATCTTGTTCCCGATTTGGTGACGGCGCTAAAGGCCGCAAAACCTCACGAGACAGAGGTGGCTCAGTACGGGATTCGCTTGCTGGGCCAGTTTGGTCTTGCGAGTGAGTTGCCTTGGATCGACGCGAGGATAGAGGACGACTTGCCGTGGATTGGCCGATCCGCGGCGGCTGCGCACAAAGTGCTTACACAAGAGGACGTGAGCGCGCGCGTGCGCAAGGAACTTCGCGTCAGCGAGCCTTCTCCAACAGCGGAGCAGCTTACGGAAGCTCTTGCGGGGAGCATCGAGTTTGAGACCACACGCGGGGTCTCGCGCATGCGTCTCGCGGAGGTGAATCCACTTGCTGCCGCAAAGTATGTCGCTACGGTAAAGGCCGGCGCGCTGAACGGCGTGCGGATGCACCGCGATGTGCCGGCATTTGTTGCTCAGTTCGGTGACCCAAGCTTCACCGGACGAGGGAGCTCACCCATGCTTACGCGCACGTACCGTACGAGCCGCTTTGACATGGAGGCGGGGACCATGGCCATTGCACGCGCTTTCGTGGATGACGATTCGAGCCAGCTATTTTATAATCGCGTGTGGAACGTTCGCCTTACCCAAGGCTACACTCCTTTGGGCGTGATCACCGCGGGACGGGAGGCGATGGACGCGCTCGAGTACGGCGACACCTTCGTGAAAGTGCGATTTCTTCCGGCGCCATAGCGATCGCGTGCCAGATAGTGACGGCGCCGGTCTCGTCCTCGCAGGGCAGACCGGCGTCGCCATTTGGGAAAAGGGCAGGTGGGTGTATAGCTCGTGACGTGCCGTTGCACATCGCGAGACATCGAAGCCCTGAGGGCTTGCTTAGAGCTCTGCGCGCACCATGATGAACTTGTTGTTCGTCTCTTTGCTGGTGAGCTCTTCGTAGTTTTTGGCGCCCGTTTCGCTCTTCATGGAGCTGATGCGCGAGTGCTCGCACACCACGTAAATCACCTTCACTCCTGCGACCTTCTGCTTCGCGAGCCAGTCCTTGTAAGCCTGACCGCTGGTGACGAATGCGGCGATGTGATTGCTCGAGAAGAAGTATTCGCCTAACCAGTTCATCTGAAACGCAACGACAGGCTCCTGTGGCCCAGCGCGGCGCGTGTAGTATGCAGTAAACAGCTCGTGCTGGCTCCAATGAGGCGCAAGCTTCACCATGTACACATCCACGCCCCAAGACGCCCACACCACCGACCCGGCAAACATGGCAATCAAAGCCTTCGCGCGCAAACGCTCCCAGGCCATCGCAAGCGTCATCAGCGCGAAGAACACCACGAACCCAGCGAGCGCGGGCGTGAGGTTGATGTGGGTAGGCCACGCGCGGTTGTACATATAGGTAAACAGCGTTAGCAGGCGCACTGCTCCGGGCTGTCCGTGCACCGTGTCGTGCAAGAAGTCTGCGCCCACCACCACGGCAATCACACTGGCGACCAGTGCCCAGGGCGTAGCATCAAATCCCGACTGCGTCTCAGAGCCAGCGGCTGCTTTGCGATCTGTGTAGAGCGCACCGATTGCAATGCCCACCAAGGCTGCGAGTGCAGGCACGGCTGGGAAGATATAGTGGTGAAACTTGGTCCCCATGAACGAGAAGAATCCGAAGCTCATCGCGAACCACAAGTAAAAATACATGGCGGTGCTTTGCTTGGCCTTGTCTCTCAAACTCGGATGCTTCCACAAGATCGCGATGGCAAGCGGCACGAACACGACCCATGGAAACGTGGCGTAGCCTAGCTGTCCCAGAAAGTAGCGCAGGCTTGTATCGTCGCCCTCGTTGGTGTCGTGAACGTGTGAGGTCACGCGGTTGATCATGTCGTGCAAGATCAGCCGGTCGACAAAGGCGCGCCCGTTGCGCACGTAGCTCGCAACAAACCAGGGCAAACATACCGTGGCCCAAATGCTGAGCCCGGCTGGGATCTCGAAATCTAAGAGCTCGCGCCAGCGCCCGGTCACGAGCACATAGGAGCCCACGCAGGCGATAGGGAGGACCAAGCCCAGCGGCCCCTTGCCCAGAGTCGCGACGCCCGCGAAGACCCAACCTGCAACAAACAGCAGGCGCCTGGTGCGGCGTTCGCCCACCAGCAAATAGGTGACGAACGAGATGACGCCTGCCCACAAAAGGACTTGCAAAACAGGCTCGAAACCACGAACCAAGTGCCCGACGCCCGCGCGCAAATCGTTGCGTACAGCGAGCTCCGGCGGCACAAGCGCGGGCCATTTCGACTCACACGGTTGGTTCCCCGGAAGGTTGCAGTTGCCCGTGCTTCCGCGCAGTACCGTGTCCCAGCTAAAGCCAAGGCCCGCACGCGAGAAAGAAATGTTGCGCGAGGCGAGGTAGCTGATCTGAGGCAGGGTCACCATCAGCCATGCGCCGAGCACAAGGTGCAAGGCCGATAGAGACACCGTCCGTCCACCCACGTTCAACGCATACCTGCGAACCTGCTGCTCCGCCGGGGTGTTGAGCCCCAGCAGCATGAGTGACATCGAGACCACAAGCGCGCCCACAAAGCCGGTGTCGGCCATGGTCTGGTGCGAGATGAAGAACCAATCGGGCATCGTGAGCAGTACCAAACCCGCGAAGAACCCGCTGCGTGCACCAAACACGTTCGCCACGGCCTTGTAGAGCGCAAATGCAGCGCCGATCATGAGCAGGGCGCCCGGGGCACGAACGGCCCATTCTGGGCGCGCGGTGTAATGACCAAAGGCGTTCTTGAGCATCATGTCGGCCTCGGCGCCGACGCCCAGTGCGTCCATCGAGAGCGCCTGCGCCCAGAAGTTGAGCACCGGCTTGGACCAAAACCATTTGCCCGCCTCGCCCTCTTGCGTCGACCACAGCGTGATCCAGTCGTCACGTGCCAATACTTCGCGCGCGACAAGGCCGTAGTGCGTCTCCCACGGGTCCCAAAGCGAGCTGACGCCCAAACCAGGCAAGTTGATAAGTCCCGCGAGCAGAAGCAGCCAGACGCCATAGCTGCGGAGCGGGGCCATGCGGTCGTCTGCATTCGCATAGTTGCAGAGTGCAGATATCACCCGGTGCGCCGCATAAACAGACGATGAGAAGGCCAGCGTGAGCACTGCTCCTGCGGCAAACGGGGGCACGATGCCGTGGCTGCCTAGCCAAAGCCCCGCCCATGTCCCGACGAGCCCAGCACCAAGCGCCCACATTCGTGGAGCAAGGCTTGGGCGCTCCGTGAGTTCGGTTGGAGGCGCGTCGTCGAAGGTACCAAGGTGGTCAAGGAGTGCGGCCACCATCGCGAGCGCGAGAGCGGTGGCGACGAACACACCGGCATAGGGGATACGGCCCTTCCAAGCCTGAACCATGCAGAGTGCAGCAAAAAACGCCATTGCTACCCAACGCGACCTTGCACGTGTGGCGTTGCCCGGCAGCACAACGCCCAAGTCCTGGTCGTCAGAACCTAAAAAAATTCCTGCGATCAGCGTCTTGAGCGGCTTCGGTGGAGTCGCCGCCGCTGGCTGGGGAGAGGGCAGAGGAGTGGACATGGGCGGCTTTGCGCTTACCAGAGGCGGAGGCCCCCGTGGCGAGGAAATGCGCCCCCAACTCGGCACTCCGCCGTGGTACGAGTTTGGGCACGATGAATGCGCGCGGTGCGGTCATGGTGATCGGCAATTTTGACGGTGTACACTCGGGGCATCGGGCCGTGATCGCAGCTGCGCACGCTCATGCCCATGCCGACGGGCCGGCGCGTCAACTGCGTTTGGTGGCCTTCACCTTCGACCCGCATCCGGCGCTCGTGCTGACGGGGCGTGCTGTCCCTCAGCTTTGCTCGCTCAAGAGGCGTATCGAACTGCTCGAGCAAGCTGGGGCAGACGAAGTCGTTGTGACG
>JAYWGI010000451.1:0-14163 GCA_043779025.1 Myxococcales bacterium | reverse complement strand
CCACCTCTTTGATGTCCACCGTAAGCTCAGGCAAAATACCCGCTTCTTCACAAGCATCGAGCGAATTGTCGACGGCCTCTTTGATGGTGGTCAGCAGTGCCTTGGCTGGGTTGTCAAACCCCAACAAGTGGCGATTTTTGGTGAAGAATTCGCTGACGGAGATGTCGCGCTGGCGCGTGGCCATGGTCTCAGCGCTGGCACGGCGCGCGGGCTTCTTCGTGTCCTCAAGCGAGGGGGTGTCGGTCGACATGGCCGCGAGCGGTACTGTTTTTGCTGCAAGTCTGTCAAGCATCGGGGTGCCTTCGGCACTCTTGGGGGGTGTTCGGTGCTTTACTGGACTGCACGTTACCTCAGATCAACTGCGTTGCCGGCTTTCACTTCGCTCATTGCGACTGCGTCGCCGACCTGCGGGCGCTTTCGGGTCGGAATGCTGTTTTAGGCGCTGCGCGGCTTTTGCAAATGCTTTGCGCGCTGGCCACGATGGGCGGCTTGAGCCAGACCGCTGCGGGACCGACCGGCGGGCATCGCTGCGTGCGGAGCCACCGCCCGGATGGCGTTGATTTGGCTTGCGGCGGAGAGGTTTGGATTTGGGAATTTTCCTCGCGGCGCGGGCTCCGGTCGCCGAGCCCTTCGGGTGGGTTTCGCTTGTTGCACCCGCCCATACTGGGCGCCCAGGCGCGCACCCACGCCGAGCTGCGCTCGCACGGGGTTCCGGACGTCCACAACGGTCCGCCCTTCGCTGATCTGTCTTGATCTGAGTCAGTGTGGCCGGGGGTGGGGTGGAGATGGAGAGATCTGTTCGGATGTGTGCATTGCTCGAGGCTTTACGGGCTCACGAACGCGGAGCCGTGCGTTGCAATGCTCGAGCGAAGCGCGCGCACTCTGGGAGAGTGTGGTGTGCACGTATTCGCAAGCTCACGAACACGGAGCCGTGCGTTGCAATGCGCGAGCGAAGCGCGCGCATTCTGGGAGAGTGTCGTGCGCACGCATTCTCAGGTGTACGTTTCGAGTGAGCACGCACTCACATCTGGCGGACGAACGCGGTTCTTCACTCACGTAAGTGAGTGAAGAACCGCGTTCTCTCTCTCCCCGACTTTGCGAGCGATGACAGTCGCGGTGTTGTAGGTGCACGCGGCGTCGGGGTGCGCTTTGGCTCGCGCGGCCGCACTGAGGACTGAAACCGCGCCAACGAGGCACGGGTCAGGGGCGACGTAAGAGCTCGATCAGCTTATCCCGAGGACGAGTGCCCGTCAATTGTCGGGCGTGCGCGCTGGGGAGCCGCGTTACGTCGCGTGTTCGCGGTTGAAACCCCGTCCGAGCGCAGCTCGGCGTGGGTGCGCGCCTGGGCGCCCAGTATGGGCGGGTGCCTTAGACGAAACACGGCCCGAAGGGCCTCCACCAAAACCGCAGGGGCGGTCTCGCGCGAGCCGAAAGCGTCGCCCTGCGCCGGGGGCGCCGGTCCCGTGCTGGAGGAGCGAGCTCACGCCCCCGTGTCGATTGCGCCGTTTAGGCGCCCCCTGCTTCGTTGGGTGTGTGGCGGCGGCGGGGACGTTTTGCGCAGGGTCGGACGCGCGCGCCGTCAGACGCCGTCGTCGACCTGCACGGTGAGGTGCATAAACACATGGTGCGCGCGCATCGCCGCGCCAAGCTCGAGCCCTGTCACGGTGGCGCCCGGAGTGCGCGTCACATGCGCCGACATCGCCAAGTGGCCGCCACCCAAGGCCCAGACATGCAGGTTGCGCACCCTTTCGACGCCGGGGTGGGATGCAAGGTCATGCCTCAAGTGGGCCAGATCTACGCCGCGTGGAACACCCTCCAGCAGCACACGCAGGGCCTCCTTTCCGAGTCGCCATCCGCCGACCACCAGTACACAAGCGATGAGCAAGCTCGCAACCGGGTCGAGCCATGCGGGGCCTCCCGCGGCGAGCAGCAGCGCCGTCGCCACGGCCACAAGCGCGCTCAGCAAGTCGCCCATGACGTGCAAAAGTGCGCCACGCATGTTGAGGTCATGGCCATGGTGTTGCGACGGCGGGCCATGACTGTGGCCGTGATGCGCATGCGCGTGTTTATGCGCCGCATGCGTCTGGCCATAATGTGCGTCGTGCACATGATTGTGGTCATGGCGCCCATGGCTCTCTTGGCCATGGTCATGAGCATCGTGGTCGTAATGCGCGTGATGCCCAGCGTCGGCGTGATACCGCGGGTGCCCTTCTCCGAGCAGCGAACTCGCCTGTCCCGGGTCGCCCCCCTCCGCTGCGCCGTGGTTGTGCCCCGCGTGCGTGCCGCCATGCAAAAGCCAGGCGCTAAACGCATTGACCACCAAGGCTGCGCACGAAAGTTTGAGCATAAGGCCGGTGTCGGGCGACACCTGAGCGGCGAAACGCTCGAGCGCGCCGTGAGTGATCTCAACCACGGTGCCGAACAGCAAAAACACGTTTGCGAGCGCCGCCAAGGGCTCCGAGCGCCGCATGCCATAGGTGTATACCGCATCCGGTGCGCGCGTCGCGAGGCGTACCGCGTAGACACTCAGCCCTAGGGCAAAGACGTCCACCAAAAGATGCAGGGCGTCGGCATAAAGCGCATTACTGCGAGCCCGCGACGCGCCATAAAGCTCAGCCACAGAGAACAGCAGCACGACGACGAGCACCACCATCAAGCGACGCAATTGGCCGCGTTCGCGCGTTGTGAGTTCTACGGGCGGCAGGTCGCAACAATCGTCGGTGGTGGCGGTCGTCATCTTGGGCGAGCCGTCCTATCACCAAAAAGCGCTCTCATGCGAGCCCGTGTGTTGTTGGGGTGTAGCGCGCCCTAGCCCTCGGGCAGCCGCTCGGATTTACGCGCGTGCAAGCGCATATGTCCAGCTTGAATCCCCACCGTGGTCAGCGCTACGAGCGCCGCCAGATTGGAGGCAAGACCCACGCTTGCCATCACCGCGGCAAGCCTGCGCGCACTCGGATTTCCCATCATTGCAAGCGCGACCTTGACGCCCTCGTGCACCTTGGTTGCTCCGCCTACTGTCCCCACTGCCATTGGCATGCACAACGTGCCAACCAGCACATCCGCCTCGACGTGCCAGGTGGCAAGCGGCTTGTATCCTGCCCCCATCGCCGAGTAGCCATGAGCCCCCGCCTCAAGCGCACGCCAATCATTGCCCGTAGCCAAGGCCACAGCGCCGACGCCGTTCATAATCCCCTTGTTGTGCGTCACGGCGCGGTAGACATCAGCCTGCGCGAGCCTGCTGGCTTCCACCACGCGCACAGCCACGTCGGCGCCAGCACACGCCGCGGTGCTCCATGTTGCCAGCGGAATGCGCACGGTCGCGTGGGCCAAGCGTTCGTCTGCAAGGTTCGAAAGGATGGCAAGCCTCGCGGGTACACCGACGAGTTCTGACGCTCTTGATCGAAGCGACTCCGCCAACGTATTTGCTAAGTTCGCACCCATAGCATCCACACAATCCAGGGTGATATCCAAAGCCAGCCCCTGAGCGCAAGGCGTACCCAACGCTCGTACGCGCATCGCCCGCGCCCCGCCGCCTCGTAGAACCAACTTTGGCAAAGCTGCGTTGGCAAGCGATAGGAGTTCACGCTCATGCGTGCGCAACATATCCATCGCGCGTTCCCTATCCGGGACCTCTGCGAACAGGAGCTGAGCATAAGTATGGGCTGGCATCACCTCGGTGCAAAAGCCGAGGCCGCCGCTGCTCTCTCGCACCCACAAAGCAGCCTGTCCCACCGCGGCGATCACGGAGGGCTCCTCGATCACCATGGGCACAAGGACATCGGTACCGTCCACCCGCATGTTCGATGCGACCCCCATCGGCAAGGCAAACAGGCCGATACAGTTCTCGACCATGCGAGAAGCTATATCGAGGACCAAACCTCCTTGCGTGCATACTTCATGCATTTTCTGGGCGGGCAAGTTGGCCTCGATGGCCACATGCTGTCTACGTTCCTGCATCGACAAGCGATGCATCCCAGAGAGGCGCGAGTTGGTCACAAGCACTTCTCTACGCCGTGTAGCGCAACTTTGACATGCAAACGCTCAAGCCCGGCGTCGCTCAGCAAACGAGCCGCGCTGCCACGCACCTCGCTCCCGCTTGTCCAGAGCACATACACGTCGCCTCCCCCGGCGCCGCCTGGGAGCAACACCCCTCCAAGGGCGGCCACGGCGACGCGCGCACGCTCCCGCTCCTTGCCGAAGATCTCCATGCCCGACTCGGCCTCCAAACGCGCAAGCAGTTGAGACTGCGCAAGGAGCCCCTCCATACAGCCACCTGCTTGGGCACCCCATGCAGCGCGCTCCGCCGCATCACGCAATTGCGAGAGAAACGTTTCAAAATCGCGCCCACGCGAAGTTCGGAAGTCCTGATATCTACCAAGCAAAGCAGATGTTGAGCTTGCTGTCCCAGCGTTCCACAGCGACCACTCTGTTTGGCTTGGCAGCACCGTCGGCTCGGGCGCGACTTCGCGGCGGTAGCAGAGGATTCCACCGTACGTCGCCGCCGCGACATCCACGCCGCTGCCTCCGTGTACCGCAGCGTGGGCCTTCAACGCACACACGTACAACGCATCGCGATCGAAACGGCCACGGTGCCGGAGCGCGGAGGCGGCCATCGAAGCGACCAGGCCCGATGCACTGGACCCTAGTCCCAACTTGCGCCCTCCTTCCCTCTGCTCAGACAAGTCGAGCGCGGGAAAGGGCCCGCTGTCGCCAAGCGCCCGCACTTCGGGCGTTGTGTCATCTGTGAGAGCGGATGCATCCGCGTAGGCGTAGCGATCCACGGCAGCCACGAGCGCCGGCGCACCGTCGAGCACCGCGTAGGCGCCTGAGATCACAACTTTGCCTGGCGCGCGGGCCCTCACGCGCTCACCACGCGCGCAGGCCCCGCAGGAGACAACACCACCGAGCGTACAACACCGGGCAACGCCGTCAAAAAGGCCTGCAATGCAGCTGCATGCTCGGCTCGGCAGAGAAACTTTGGGTGAGGTCCTGCATCAAACGTCACGAAGGCCGGCACGCCGGAGTCGCGCACCGCGTGCACCACCCGCATGCTGCGTTCGTGCATGTAGAGTACACCCGCTGCAAGCGTAGCCCCATGCATCGCAAAGCTCGAGGCCTCGACGGCCGAACCAAGCGCGTCGAAATCGCCGGCAGCGAGCGACGCCGTCACGAGCTCATGAGCCTCTACCGCAAAGCGCGTCCAAGCATCGTAGTAGGGGCTCCTCGCACGCGTAGTGCGCATGCCTTCGCTCGACGAAACAAGCTTGGCGGACTCCGTCATCACGGCCACAACCAAGCGCAGGTCCAAGCTGGGACTCACAACAAATGGCGCCGCTTCCAAACGTGCATCCCGCACATGCATTTGTGCGGCACCACCCCAAAAGCTACGCGCTGCCGAAAGCGATCCGCAGGCAGCCGCGCGTGCCAAGTCCAAGGTGCAAGCCTCAACGCCAAGCAGCGAAGCCGCCGCGCAAGTGAACGCCGCAAGACCCGAGGCGCTGGATGCAAGACCCGAGGAGGTAGGAAAATCGTTCACAGAATCGATCTCCAGTCCCATCCACGCCTCTGCACCCAAGGTCGAGAGGGAGCCCAGCACGCGCTCCAACCGTGCGACCTCCGGTGGCCTTGCAGGCTGGGCATTAATGCGCACGCGCAAGCCGGGGTCGCCACTCAGGGCGACCGTGGTGCGCGAGTGAAATGGCCCTACCGTGAGCGACACACTGGGCGTTGCGGGCAGTACCTCATCGCCCAACTTTCCCCAATACTTGGACAGCGCGATGTTCGGGTGCGCCACCGCAGTCACGGAAACTGGGGTCTGCTTCATGTTCCTGTTCCTCCTAAGGGCATCGCTGCAAGCACTGTGCCTCCCATACGCTCCGCCGCCTCACGCACCTGCTGGAGGCTGTGGTTGAGCACCAGAGCGACCACCAGGCCTCCGCCTCCAGCCCCAGATATCTTGGCCCCCAACGCCCCTGCGAAGAGCAGCCGCATGACCGCGGCATTGGTTGCGGGGGTTGTAACTTCGATATGTTGGAGCCCGACGTGGGCCTCATTCATACACTCCGCCAAACGCATCACGGCGCCACACTCCAGCGCATCGCGCATCGCTTGAGATCGTGCATCCGAGGCTTCGCAAAACGAGCGCCACTCCACGGTGTGAACACTTGCCCACCTTTGCACGCGCGCGACCACATCCGCCGTTGGTGGTGCGGCCTCAACCACAACCGGCTGAATCCAGACATCCATGGCCGACGCCGTGAGCGACATGGGCGGGCTTCCCATCTGGAACAGCAAGGGCTGGTCTGCCATCGCAGCCGCTACATCGACGCCCGACGCGCGGCCGTGCGAACACTGCTCCCATGCCATCGCAGCTGCACGCAGCTCAGGCTCTGAAGCCTCGGGCGCCACCGCACGCGCAATGGCAACACCAAGCGCAGCCGACACCCCAAGACCCACGCCTGCGGGTACACACAGCGTCGCGCGGCCGCCCATGCGTATGCCCAACGCGGCAAACAGCGCGGCAAGCGGAGCGTCCATCTCGTGGCGAGTGACGTCGTTCACCGTCCAGCGATCCATGCGAGGGTCGGCCTTGGCCACAGCCCCCACGCCGTACGGCCACACCAGGGCGCGCGCGCCACCAAGCACCGCGTGCTCGCCGCTAAGAATGATCTTGGCATTGCCCGTCGCCACCTCAGGCAGTCTCCAATAAATAGGTGCATAAAGCACGCACCACATCGGCGCTAGGCCCGGCCATCACCGGCGCAGGCATCACGGCAAGGGCGTCCTGCACCAGTACTCGAATGCGGCTCGCGGCGGCTTGCAAGGCGTCGATGCCGAGCGCGCCACGCACTCGAACCCACGTGTTTTTTTGCTCGCGTTCATCTCGTTCCACGCCAAGCACATCATCGCGAATCTGAAAAGCAACGCCCAGCAACAAAGCTGCACGCGCGATGTGCTCTTGCGCTTCCGGCGGAGCACCGAACAGGGCGCCCAGCCGCATCGGCCCCACCGTGGTGTAGGATGCAGTCTTTTGCGCGTAGCGCAGCTCGACCTGTACGAGCGAATCCCCTTCAACGAGAACATCGCTCAACTGCCCCAAAACGACCTCCGCGTGCATATGTGCAAAGACCTCGTAGCATGCCACCGGCGCACCTCTCTGCACCGCACGTACCAGCGCCTCCTGCGCAAACGCGTGCGCCAGATCGCCTGCAAGCACGGCTGCAGCATCCGCGTGCTGGGGAAACGAGGCGCGCATCATGGCCGGAACACTGGGCCCACCACGGCGCACGTCGTCGTGGTCCATCCAATCATCGTGCACCAGCAGGTACACTTGGAGCCATTCGAGCGAGACGGCAAGCTCGCTGATGGCCTCGTCCCATGGATGGCCGTAGGCCTCCGCGACCACACACATGAGTGCAGAGCGCACGCGTTTGGCCGGACGTGTGATCAAATCGCACAGTGCCGCAATGACTGCAATCTGGGCTCCATCAGCCGCTCCGGAGCATCGCAACTCGCGAATGCGCAACACGTCCGCCGCGAGGGCCTGCTCGATCATCAGGACCCGAGGGGCCATAGCCTGCAACAACACGCTTTGCGCACCTTGCATGCGTGCCGGCATAGCGCGGTTGCCCGAGCGCCGGAATCAAATACGCGAGCCAGGTCTCCAATGGCGAAGAATGGGATTTGATTGGTCATCAGCTCCTCGCGCTCTGCGACCAAGTACTGGTGACGAAGCGCCACCAACCCCGCCAGTGCGGCGGTGGCTCGGCCTAGTTCCCGGGCGTAGATGGTCACAGCCTCAAAGCCCAGCTCTCGGGCCGTCCTGACCCCTTCTCGCAGTGCCTTTGCTTCGACCTTGTGCCCTTTCAGCCTCTGCATGTCCCTTGCCACCGCCTAGCGGCCGTTACCATCCACGACGAAGCCCCCATGACGTGGCAGCATTAAACAAGAATCAGGCATGTGGCGAGCAAGTATACCGATCCTAGGCGGCGGTGCTACACGGATGCGAACCCGCATGGCACATAGCATTCCCACACGCAAAGCACTGCACTTGGATGTCTGCGTCAACGAGGATGTAGGCTTCAATGGGCATGGCACTTTGCTCGACGAAGTCCACCTTGAGCACAACGCTGTACCCGAGCTTGAGTGGCACGACTTAGAGACCAGCATCACGCTGCTGGGAAAGTCTCTGCGCGCGCCGTTAATCATCGGCGCAATGAGCGGAGGCACCGCGGAGGCGGGCGCGATGAACGCCGTGCTTGCAGAAATCGCAGAGGAACTGGGGATTGGTTTTGCACTTGGCAGCCAAAAAGCCATGGCCAAAGACAGCACACTTGCCGACACGTTTGCAGTACGCCGTCACGCGCCAACCACCTTGCTGCTCGCCAACGTGGGTGCGGTGTATGCCCGGCAGATAGGTGTAGAAGCCACGCGTTCGCTTGCGGCGCAAGTAGGTGCAGATGCCATTCAGTTGCACCTCAACGCCGCTATGGAACTGGTCCAAGGACAGGGAGACCGGAACTTTCGCGGCGTGCTCGACACGCTCCGTGCCGTGCAATCTGCGGAGCTCCCAGTTGTGGCTAAGGAAACGGGCTCAGGCTTGGGCGGATCGGCCGCCCGGGCCCTGCACGCGCACGGCGTGCGTCACGTAGATGTCTCGGGCGCCGGTGGCACGTCGTGGACCGCGGTGGAATCCAAACTTGCAGAGCACCTAGGCGACGAAGAATCCCGGCTTGTGGGCGAAACGTTTCGCAACTGGGGCGTTCCTACTGCCGCGAGCATTGTGCACACCGCGTGCGTGGGCTTCGACACTGTGATTGCCACAGGTGGGATTCAAACCGGTCTGGATGTCGCGCGCGCCCTGGCATTGGGCGCAAACACCGCCAGCATTGCGCGCCCCGTGTTGGTTGCGTATCGCGAAGGAGGCGCCGCCGCGGCACGCAATTACTTGCAACGTGTGCTGCGGGAGCTACGCATGGCCATGATGCTCACTGCGTCGCCCACGGTTGCTCACTTGCGCGTTTGCCCAAGTGTGTTGGGCCCCGAGCTCCGGCGTTGGACCGAGACGGCCGACCCGCACGCTACGCGGTAGGTATTTCGCTCGCTGCGATGACATCGCGCATGGCAGGCGTCCGCCCCAGCGTGGCGAGCAAGTCGTCGGCGGGGCATGTGCCTCTCGCCACGTGATCGAGCAGCGGGCCCAGCAGGCCTCGCTCGTCGGCGATATCTAGCGCTCTGGCGCGACGCGACAGCCCTTCGGCCGCAAGCGGCACGATCTCGCGTGCCCACTCAACAATCGTGCGCCCAGCGAGCATCGCCCGCGGCCCCTCATAAGGCACGCGTGCACGCGCCGCCTCCACAACGTCCAACGTCAGCCCCCGCGTGCGGTCCAAGGCTTCGCCCAAAGCCTGTGCATCATACAACAATCCGGTCCATAGCGCGGGCAATGCAATGGCCATGCCGTCGTTCTGCGCATCGGCGCCGCGAATCTCCAGCGTGCGCTTGAGACGTACCTCCGGGAACATGGTGTTCACATGGCCCTCCCAATCGGCCTCTGTGGCGCGGTGGCCCTCAAAGCCCTTGGCAAGAAAGTCCCTGAACGACTGGCCGCGGTTGTCCACCGTTTGGCTGTCACGCTTGAACATGAACATCGGTGCATCGAGCACCCAGTTCACATACTGCTCATAGCCCGCCCCGGCCGCCCAAACGCCAGGGACAAGCCCCGAGCGATCGGGATCAACCGATGTCCAGACGCGCGCACGGTAGCTTAGGCAATCGCCCGCCTTCCCCTCATAAAATGGCCCGTTAGCAAAGAGCGCGACCGTAAGCGGCGCCAGGCGCATCGAGAGCTGCAACATTTGCATCGCCTCAGCCTCGGAGCCGTAATCAAAGTTGGCCTGCACCGTGGACGTGCGAAGCATCATGTCCAGACCGTAGGTGCCGCGCGTGGGGAGATACTCCTTCATCACGGCGTAGCGAAGCTTTGGCACAAAGGTGTACTCCTCACGCTTCGCAAAAGGCTGAAACCCAAGCCCCAACCAAGCGACGTCACTCGCCGACGAGGTCGCTGCGAGCTCATTCATATGCTCGTCGAACTCAGCCTTCACCGCGTGCAAATCCACGTGTGCACCGCCCGACAGCTCCAGCTGCCCGCCAGGTTCCAAGGTCACCGACGCACGCACGCCGCGCGTGTCCCGCGCCAATGCGATCACCGGCCCTCCAGGGACTTCGACCTCTGCAACGTAGCCGTGGTCTGTCACGAAAGCGCTCAAGAAGCGTTCTACGGCAACCGTGCTTCCGGCGTAGGTGACTGGCGCGCCATCGGAGCGGCGCACCCCAAACTTCTCCATCTCAGCGCCGATACGCCTGCCCTGTGGAGGCTTTTCAGAAGCACGGAACAAGCCGTAAAGTTGTTCGAAGGACTCAATGAATACGTCGTTAGAAGCCACGGTGGGACGCATAACAGAGCACAGGCAACGTTGAAAACGCTTCCGGTGAATGCTACCGAAAAAAGCTGCGTGATACACCGAGTCAACAATCCGCTGAGAGTGACCCTTGTCGTGAAGGAAACGGCGTGGGCGCGCGCGCAGCGCTTGGGCGACACACAGCTTGCAAGGCGAATGCCAAGCATAAATGCAGCAGAATCTGGCCCCCTGGGGTCGATGGTGCAAACCGATGCATCTCATCAGGCCACCCTACAAACCGTGCTTCGCGTACTTTCCTCAAACGGCGTACGGGTGCGCCAGGTATGCGTCGGACGCGCATTTGACCCCACGCAATGCGACATGGTCATCACGGTAGGCGGTGACGGGACCTTTCTTTGGGCCTCTCACAGTCTAAGCGCCACGCCGATTTTGGGCGTGAATAGCGCCCCTGCTACGTCGACCGGCTTCTTCTGCGCGGCATCAGCGCAGACCTTTTCCGAGCGTTGGAAGCAAATCGAACAGGGCTCGTTGCCGCGCAGCCGCATCGCACGCATGTGTGTTTGGCGCGGGAAAGAGGTTGTGGCCGACCGTGTGCTCAACGAGGTGCTGGTCGCAAGCCGCTCCCCTGCCGCCATGACGCGGCTCGGCGTCACCCTGGGCGCCGAGGAGGCGCATTTTCGTTCGAGCGGCATTTGGGTGGGGCCGCCAGCGGGCTCCTCTGCAGCCATGGCAAGCGCAGGCGGGCAGCCCCTCGCTCTAACCTCGCGCACCTTACAATGGGTTGTGCGTGAGGCTGTAGGCGGTCCGTCGCAAGCCTTGGCACGAGGTGTTTTGCTACCCAAAGCCAAGCTGCAAGTGCGGGTAGAATCTCGCGACGTACGCATGTTCGTCGACGGCGGTAAGCGCCCTCATGTCCTGCAAGTTGGCGACGAATTGCGATTTTCCGAGAGCCCTGAGCCGCTGCACGCGTGGACGCCCGCATTCTAGCGAAGCGGGCCCGCTTGAGTTAGCCTCTAAGGTTATGAACCGTTCGCCCTGGGTTGATGCAAAGGTTGCAGGAGTTGCGTGGGTGATGCTGTCTGCGTCGGAGGCGCATGCGTCGGTCTCGTTTGCAGTCGATACCGATCGTCTTGTCACGCGCGCAGAGCTTGTGCTTCGTGCAACGGCCTTGGATTCCTATGCCGCGTGGGAAGGCACGCGCATCGTGACGTACAGCAAGCTGCATGTGGATGAGACCATTGCTGGGTCGACCAAGGACAGCGAGGTTTGGGTTCGCAGTTTGGGCGGCCAGGTCGATCACTTGGGGCAGTGGGTCGATGGAGAACCCGTGTTCAATCAGGGCCAGTCCTCGCTCGTGTTTTTGAGCAAGGACGAGGGCGGCGCCTATGTCTCGGTGGCGCGCGCCCAAGGCCAGATTCCGCTTAGTTTCGATGCAAAAAAGAAGACCTGGCTTGCCAAGCCAAATCCCTACATCGGGATGCTTGTGCCGCGCCCGGAGACCACCCTGCCCTCCGCGACAAACAGCGTGCAGACCACATCTACCAACTCGGCATCTACATCCGTCAAGCCTCTCGCGAGTGTCGCGCCGCGCTCTTTGCGGCCTGCAGTCGACGAGCTTTCGGGCAAGTCTTTGGATGAACTGCGCAGCGACTTGAGTGCGCGATGGGGCAAGGCGCATCGCCCATGACGCGCTACACGAAGCGGGGAGCCCACGCGCCGCTCTCGTTGTTACTTGGGCTCGCCTTCGCACTTAGCTGGAGCGCGGAGGCAGCGGCGTTTTGTCGCAAGCGTGCGATCCCGCCGGCCGTCCGCAAAAAGTTCTCCGGCAAAGTGGAGAAGCGCTTCACGGACACCTGCGAAGACGACCAACTCGACGAGTTCAAAGTCTATCCGTGGATCTACTGGCCCAATGCCTGCACCAACTTCAGTGTCTCCACGACGCTCGCGCGCACACTCAGTGTTGATGATGCCTCGGCGCTCACTGCGCTCGCGTTCTCGCAGTGGTCGGGCGCACGTTGCCCAGGTGCCCCCGGGGACGCACGCCCCAGCATCGACATACGCGACTTGGGCCAGGCGACCTGCGCGACGGTAGGCTACGACAGCCAGGGCGGACCGAACCAAAACCTTATTGTTTATCAGGAAAAATGGGACGCTGTACTTCCGAAAGGGGCAGAGTCGGACGCGGACGTATTGGGTCTCACGACCGTAAGCTATGACGACACCGGGCGCATCGTAGACGCGGACATGCGAATCAACATGCAGATTCAACCGGCGGTTAAAGACCCGGTTGCCGTCGAGACCTGGGACGCCCGTGCGATTTTGACGCACGAGGTTGGCCATTTCTTGGGGTTCGCGCACTCGGGCGAACCCAGTGCGATCATGTACTACACAGCGTCCGCCGGCGAGACCAACAAGCGATACTTGGCAGACGACGACCGGCAAATGGTCTGCGGCACCTACAAGCCTGATGGCACCCGGGCTACCGACCCTACCCAAAGCATAGCTGCGCTGCCCTGTGACCCTACGCCGGCCAATGGCTTCACCCAGGAATGCCAAGCGGCACCCTCCAAATGCTCTTTTACTCCCAGCAAAAATACCGGCGCCAGAGCCGAAGCGCTATGCCTTTCGGCCTTTGCCGCCGCTGTGCTCGCGGTCGCGCGGCGTAAGCGCTCACGTAGGCTTCACGGCCGCGGATAGCCCATTCTGCGATGGAAGATGCTAGTGCAGCACGCAGGAGATAGGTGAATGCTTGGCTGCCTGAGAGCGAGCAAATCCACCACGTTCGGATGCAACTTCTCACCCTTTCAAATAGAGTTCGCGAGCACGTGACCACGGACCCTCTGCTTGTCTACGCCCCGTCAGCCGCTGCGGATGCCGCGGCGGCCCGCGTGATCCGAAACCTTCGCGGAGTGCGCGCATCGGGTGTAGGCGGCGACGCGCTTGCACAAGCCGGTTGCAACCTGAACGTGCCCTCGCTGCTGCTCACCCGCGCGACGCTCACACCTCCCCGAGCAGCGCTGGTATGTTTCGCGCCAGAATGGATGCGCTCTGCAGGCGTTGCGTTGGCCATGCGCGGCACCCGCGTGCTCATGTATGGCGGCGCGGAGGCCTTAACCGATCTCTATGCACCCGTGCCCGCGCGGGAGCGAATCGCCCTTGCGTTGACGATGCCGGACGAGGAAGCGGCTTGGCGCCAGCGCGGCTTCGACGCGCGGTACGTGGGGCATCCCGCCAGCGAAATTACACGTCTTTCGCGCGCCGATGCGCGGGGTGTACTGTCCCTCACGGCCGCCGCCGCCGCCGTTGCCATCTCCCCCGGCTCGCGCAGCCACGAGCTACGCGCCAACCTGCCGGTGATGCTTGCCGCGTTCGACGACGTGCGCGACCGCTACGGCGCCGTCGATGCACGGGTGCTGCTTGCGGCCAACTTGCAACGCCGCGATCGCGCCTGGGCCGAGAGTGCTGCCGCTGCTGCAGGTATTCCTACGCATACGGTTCACGCTGAATACGGCGTAGGCCCGCTCATGTCTGCGTTTGACGTGGCGCTCTGCGGCCCCGGGACAGCAAGCCTCGAAGCCGCACTTGGGGGCGCCGCACCGGTAATCCTTGTTCCCTCGCGTGGAAGAATGCAGCGCGCACTCGGCACACCTCAGCCCGTTCTAAGTTTGCCTAACCGCATTACGTCCGCGCCGCTTTTCGCCGAAGTCGAACGTGATGAACTTGCCGCGGCCAACGCGTC
>JAYWGI010000450.1:0-4313 GCA_043779025.1 Myxococcales bacterium | reverse complement strand
ACCGCGTTCGTTGACAAAGCCCCCAATGCACACATGCGCCGCTGGCGCCCACGTGCTCAAGGCCGCGCCACGCAAGTTCAAAAGGGCATGAGCCACATCACCGTGGTTCTCGGCAGCCGCTGAAAGAAGCGAGATAGAACAATGGGTCAAAAAGTTCATCCGTATGGATTCCGTCTTGGTGTGATCAAGACGTGGAACTCCAAGTGGTTCGAAAGCAAAAACTACGCCAAGTGGTTGCACGAAGACATCCGCATCCGTCGCGCCGTCAAAGAGTACTTGATGAACGCGAACATCGCATCGATCGAGGTCGAGCGCGCTGCAAGCAAAGCCAAGGTCATCGTGTACACGGCGCGTCCGGGTATGGTGATCGGCAAGGGCGGCAAGGGCATCGAGATCCTCAAAATCGGCAACGTGGGAACCGCCGCAAAGGGCGAGACCGTGTTCCCAGGCGTCCAAGCCTTCACGGCCAACGAAGTGTTCATCGACGTCCAAGAGGTCCGCAAGCCTGAGACCAACGCACAATTGGTTGCTGAGAACATCGCTTCTCAGCTTGAGCGCCGCGTTGCTTTCCGTCGCGCCATGAAGAAGTCGATTCAGCTCGCCATGAAATCCGGCGCAAAGGGCATCCGTGTCCGCTGTGCAGGTCGTTTGGGCGGCACCGAAATTGCTCGCGTCGAGACGTACCGCGAAGGCCGCGTCCCCCTTCACACCCTGCGCGCCGACATCGAGTTCGGCACTGCTGAGGCTCGTACCAAGTACGGCGTCATCGGCATCAAGTGCTGGGTCTTCAAAGGCGAGGTTCTCCCCCGCCGCAACCGTCGCCCTTCGGGCACCAACTGATAGGCGAGGAGTAGAAACATGCTTTCTCCCAAACGCACCAAGTTCCGCAAGGTTCAAAAAGGCAACAATAAGGGCATCGCCCGCCGCGGTTGTGACGTCTCCTTCGGTGACTTCGCAATGCAGGCCGTCGAGCCAGGTCGAATCACTGCCCGCCAAATCGAGGCAGCTCGTATGGCCATCACCCGCCACGTCAAGCGTGTCGGCAAGCTCTGGATCCGCGTCTTCCCCGACCGCCCGGTCACCAAGAAGCCACTCGAAGTCCGAATGGGCGGAGGCAAAGGCTCCGTCGAGTTCTGGGCCGCCGACATTCAGCCAGGCCGCGTGATGTACGAGGTTAGCGGAATCGACGAAGCCACGGCGCGCGAAGCATTCCGCCTCGCTGGTCACAAGCTTCCAATCGCCTTCAAGTTTCTTGTCCGTGGGGCAATCCAATGAACGCCAAAGAACTTTCCGCGCAGAGCATTAAGCAGCTCAACGACCTCGAGAAGACGCTCCGCAAGAGTCTCTTCGAGGCGCGCTTCAAGAACCACACCAACCAGCTCAACAACACGAGCTCGCTCTCCAAAACCCGCGCCGACATCGCGCGCGTTCTCACCGCAATCCGCCAGAAGAGTGAGGGTCAGGCGCAATGAATCAGCCTAGCCAAATCAGCACCAGCCATGGCTTCCGTCGCACGATGGTCGGCCGCGTAATCAGCGACAAAATGGACAAGACCGTTGTGGTCGAAACCGTTTCTTCGCGCCGCGACCCACTCTACGGCAAGTACGTCCGTTCGCGTTCACGTTACAAAGCGCACGACGAGCTCAACGTCTACAAAATCGGCGACGAAGTCGAAATCCAGGAGCACAAGCCGATCTCGCGCGACAAGCGCTTTATCGTGACCAAGCTCCTCAAAAAGTTCGTGGAGGAATGACACCATGATTCAGATGAGCACGACCCTCGGGGTCGCAGACAACTCCGGCTGCAAGCGCGTCCAATGCATCAAGGTGCTTGGCGGTGCAGGTCGTCGTTATGCAAGCGTCGGTGACGTCATCGTCGTCGCCGTCAAGGAAGCCTCACAGGGCTCCAAGGTAAAAAAAGGCGACACCGCACGTGCGGTCGTAGTTCGCACAGTGCGCGAGCTTTCTCGTGCCGACGGCAGCTACATCAAGTTCGACGAGAACAGTGCTGTCATGGTGAACGCACAGAACGAGCCCATGGGCACCCGCATCTTCGGACCGGTTGCTCGCGAGCTTCGCGCCAAGAAGTTCATGAAGATTATCTCCCTTGCTCCTGAGGTGCTGTGATGGCTGCTCGTATTCGTCAAGGCGACACAGTCGTCGTCATTAGCGGTAAGGACAAAGGCAAGACTGGCGCAGTTCTTCGCGTCATGGCAGATGATGACAAAGTCATCGTGGCCGGGTTGAACCTTGTCAAGCGTCACACCAAGGCTGCTCCAGGCGAGGAGTCTGGCAAGATCGTCACCAAGGAAGCTGCACTGCACGCTTGCAAAGTGATGCCCGTCGACCCAAAGACCGGGAAGGGGACGCGCGTGCGTTTCACCACCGACGGCAAGGGCAAGAAGGTTCGCGTTGCTGTGAAGAGCGGCGAGACCATCGTTAACGCCGTCACCAAATCCACTAAGGGCAACTGAGCCATGGCCACCACGAAGAAGAAAGCCGCCGCTGGCGGTGCATCCGAGATGGCAGTTGCCAAGGGTGTCTCCAATACCGAGGCTGTTAAGGCCCGTTACCTCGACATCTACGCGAAGGACATCGTCCCAGCGCTCGTCAAAGAGTTTAGTTACACGAACCCGATGCGTGTTCCACGCCTTGAGAAAATCGTTGTAAACATGGGTCTTGGCGCAGCAGTGACCAACCCAAAGATTATCGATGCAGGCGTCGTCGAGCTACAGGCCATCACCGGTCAAAAGCCAATCGTCACCCGCTCGCGCAAGGCCATCGCGGCCTTCAAGCTGCGTGCTGGTTTGCCCATCGGTGTTTGCGTCACGCTTCGTCGTGATCGTATGTGGGAGTTCCTCGACCGCCTGCTCACACTTGCGTTGCCACGCACCCGTGACTTCCGCGGCGTCTCTCGCAAGGCTTTCGACGGCAAAGGGAACTACACCCTGGGTCTCAAAGAGCAAATCATCTTCCCCGAGATCAACTACGACCGCATCGACGTCATCAAGGGCATGAACATCACGTTCGTGACCTCGGCCGAGACGGACGAAGAAGGTCGCGCACTCCTTCAACAACTCGGCATGCCGTTCCGCGCCGCCTGATTAAAAAGGTCCAAAAGGTAAAACAATGGCACGTGCTAGTCAGTTCGCGAAACTCAACATCGCACCCAAGTTCCCCGTTCGCGCTCACAGCCGCTGTAAGGTTTGTGGTCGCTCGCGTGGTTATTACCGCAAGTTCGAACTTTGTCGTATTTGCTTCCGTTCCTTTGCGCTCCGCGGCGAAATCCCGGGCGTGATCAAGGCCAGCTGGTGATCACATGATGACCGATCCTATTGCAGACATGCTCACCCGTATCCGTAACGCGTCGATGGCGCGTCACGACAAAACGGACATGGGTTATTCCGTACTCAAAGAACAAGTTGCCAAGGTCCTCAAGGCCGAAGGCTTCGTCGATGACGTTCGCGTCGAGTCCTCAGACACCGGTGTCAAGACCTTGTCCTTGGTTCTGCGTTACGGCAAAGACAAGAGCAGCGCCATCATTGGTCTGAAGCGCATCTCTACCCCTGGACGTCGCGTCTATGTGCGCCACGATCGCATCCCGTTGGTGAAGTCTGGCACAGGCGTGTCTATTCTCTCCACCAGCAATGGCGTAATGACCGACATGACCGCTCGCGAAAAACGCGTCGGCGGCGAACTTCTTTGCGAGGTCTGGTGATGGAAGCTTCTGAAATTCGCCACAGCCGTGTCGGCAAGCGTCCGGTCGTTTTGGCAAAGGGCGTGTCAGTCACGCTTGCCAATGGCAAAATGGAAATCAAGGGCCCCAAGGGCACCCTTTCTCGTCCAGTTCCCCCAAACGTGGATATCACCGTTGATGCGAACACCATCACAGTGATGCCAACCATCGCGGGCCGCGACGGTGCACGCTTCCAAGGACTCACACGCGCTTTGCTCAACAGCATGGCCGTGGGCGTGTCCGAGGGCTTCACCAAGACGCTGCAATTGGTGGGCACCGGTTACCGCGCGGAGCTCAAGGGCCCCGTGCTCAACCTTGCGCTAGGCCTCTCGCACCCCGTCAATTTCCCGCTGCCCGCGGGCCTCATCATCACGATTCCGGCCGACTCCAAAGGCACCTTGGTCGTACTCAACGGCCCCGACAAAGAAGTCGTGGGTCAGAGCGCCGCCAAGATCCGTGGCTTTCGTCCTCCATCGCCCTACGGCGGCAAGGGCGTTCGTTACCTCGGCGAAAAGATCCGTATCAAGGCTGGCAAGTCTGCCGGTAAAGGGAAATAAGGTTTCACCATGGCTATGCAA
>JAYWGI010000449.1:0-1566 GCA_043779025.1 Myxococcales bacterium | reverse complement strand
TTGGCGACGCGCTCGACAAGATCTCTGCGGCGGCCTGGCTGGAGCAGCAGAGCCTGGTTTCACCGCGTCTCGCGTGGATGATCAACTACGCATGCCGCGACGACTACGGCTGTCTCGCCAAGGAGACCAGCGCGCTCGCAGCGCTGGCTTACTTCGCAGGTCGCTTGCGCGCGCCCGGCGCCGAACCACAGCCCGTGCTCAGCTGGCCCGCGGGCAATGGGCACTTGGTGCAAGCGCTTGCCAAGGGCGCGGAGATTCGCGGTGGCGCCTTGGTCACGGCCGTACACGCGGATGGGCGTTTAAGCGGGGTGGATGCGCACGGAAAATATATGCAAGTTGCATGCGAATCTGTGGTGGTCACAGTGCCTTCGTTTATCGCCGCACGCATCGTGCAAGGCGAGCCTGATCATGTGCGCAATGCACGCATGTCGCTGAGCTATGCGCCCTGGTGGGTCGCGAACCTTACGCTTTCGGAACACCCGGCCAATGGACGAGGCGGCGGCGTGCCCATCGCATGGGACAACGTGATGTATGACAGCGTGTCGGTGGGCTACGTGGTGGCCACGCACGCTGCCGGCACGGATAGCGGCCCCACGGTGATGAGCTACTACATGCCCATGGCGGGCGGCGACCCGGCCGTGCGGCGTCAGGAGCTTCTGAGCGCGTCGTATGAAAATCTCGCCGCCCAGTGCCTTGACGATTTGGAATCCGCGCACCCGGGGATTCGCAACTTTGTCGAACGCATCGAGATTCGCAAATGGGGTCACGCCATGGTGCGTCCTGTGCCGGGACTGCTTTCCTCGCCGGGCCTCGCCCAATTGCGCGCCGCGCACGGTAAAGTGCATTATGCACATACTGATTTGTCGGGCCTGGCGCTGTTCGACGAGGCGTTTGCCCACGGCGAGCGTGCGGCGGCTGAGGTACGGTACGCGCTGCAAAAATCGTAGCGACTCGGGTTGCATTCGGTGTGCCAACCTCTACTGTGCCCCTATGAACTTTAGCCTGGTTGCGTTCTCGTCCCTCGCACTGCTCGCGGCGTGTGCTTCCCAGGCGACGCGGGGCGACGGCGACAGCGTACTCAGCGCTCATGAGGCTTTAAGTAGCGGCTTGATCGCCGGCGCCGGTCTGCCAGCAAAAACACTGATTCTCACGTTTGACGATGGGCCGGGCGACCGCAGCGTGGAACTATCGGCTTACCTGCGTGCCCAAGGCATCCGCGCGACATTCTTCGTGACGGGATGGCAGGCGGATGCTCACCCTGGGGTCATCGCAACCCTTGCGGCAGACGGGCATCGCGTTGCCAACCATACGCAAACGCACACAGATATGACGAGCCAGACGGCCGCTCAGGTGCGGGCAGAAGTTCAAAGCGTTGATGCGCTGATTGCCCCACTGAACCCCGATGGGCATTTGTTCTTTAGGCCGCCTTACTTCGCATGGTCGTCGGCCGTGCAAGCCGCATTCACGGGAACGGCGCTTGACCGCTACGTGGGGCCCGTTCATGCCGACATTGGGAACAACTTCGGCGGTGGTTATGCGGCCGACTGGGCGTGTTGGCAGGAGGCG
>JAYWGI010000448.1:0-14403 GCA_043779025.1 Myxococcales bacterium | reverse complement strand
ACCACCCGGCACCTACTCCTTTACGCATTCACCCATGGCATCCGAGACGCTCACGTAGGGGTCGCGAGGGCGCGGACGCTCGCATCGATACCCCGGGTCACACCGCAACCCACCCAGGCCACCGCAGTGCCACTGTGGCGCTCTTCCATCGGGGAGTGTCGAGGTGCGCGCGGCCTTGTCGCGTGCACACGCAAGCTGTGCCGCACCGAGGACAGCCGTCATCAATGCAAGTGCAAGCGCACGGGAAAAAATGGTCATGTCCAAGTATGGGGGCCTCGCATAATGGCGTGCAACCATCGCACGGCTGGTGCAACCGCGCGGCGAGGGCACAAGCACGCACGAGCCCGACCGAGGTCACGCCTTGGTGCGCGACACAGGCTTTCGCTATGGGTCGCGATCTCCACACACGCCCCTGGTGGGACATGGGGTGAGACTGGTCGACTACGTGCACTCTACACAAAACGCGACCGGCGCTTTGGTTTCCCAAAGCGCCGGTCGCGCATCCTAGCCTCGACTAAGGCAAGGTTTCGCTCTTACTCGGCGTCCTTCGGAATCGGATCCGCAAACACTCGATGCTTCTCTGCGTTCTCGCAGCCGAGCACCGGCTCGCTCTCCATGCCGCCTTTTTGCTTCACGATCTTGAACTCGACGCGGCGGTTCTTCTCCCATGCGACCGCGTTGTGGCGCGGATCTTCGGGGCAGTATTCGCCGTAGCCTTTGGAGCGTAGGCGGCTCGCCTCGACCTTGCGCTGCACGAGGGCTGCGACGACGCTGTCGACGCGCGATTGGGTGAGCTTGAGGTTGCGATCGTCGTTGT
This sequence comes from Myxococcales bacterium, assembly GCA_043779025.1. Classification (GTDB taxonomy): domain Bacteria; phylum Myxococcota_A; class Polyangia; order Polyangiales; family Polyangiaceae; genus JAAFHJ01. Next base: position 13,586 of record JAYWGI010000448.1, on the reverse strand, counting down.
CGCGCTCGTCGGCATGGCCAGCAACTTCGAGAAGCGTGATCTCCGGGTGACCCACAAGCGTGCCCGCAACTTGGTCCAAGATGTCGAAGGACACCGGCAAGATCTCGGCCGAGCCCGTCTTGAACATGATCTTCTTCAAGATGGTAATGGCGCCCTTTTCGATGCTCACATCGCCCTTGTCTGGGCAGCCGTCTTCGTCCTTGTAACCGTTGTAGGTCTCGGGGTCGTTGGGGCAGCTGTCCTTCACGTCAGGGATGCGATCCTTGTCGTTGTCCGGGTCCGGGCAGCCATCGATGTCCTCGAAGCCGTCCTTGTCCTCAGGGTCATTGGGGCATTGGTCGACCTTGTCGAGAATGCCGTCCTTGTCGTTGTCTGGGTCGGGGCAACCGTCGGTGTCCTCGAAGCCGTCCTTGTCTTCGGGGTCGTCGGGGCACTTGTCTTTGCTATCCAAAATGCCGTCGCCATCGCGGTCGCCGTCGCGCGACTCTGGGCAACCGTCCCAGTCCTCGTCCCCGTCTTTGTCCTCGGGCTCATTGGGGCAGCGGTCGTCCTTGTCAAGGATGCCGTCCTTGTCGTTGTCAGGGTCGGGGCATCCGTCTTCGTCCTCAAAGCCGTCCATGTCTTCGGGGTCGTCGGGGCACTGATCGATGTCGTCCTTAATGCCGTCGCCGTCGCGATCGCCAATGGAGGGCTCATAAATAAAGCCCAAAAACCCTCGCAAATTGGCTGCTTCGAAGCCCGTTGTATAACGGCCACCGGCGCCCAACATGAGGAAGGAGTTCTTCTCGATAAACAACTTGATGCCGCCCACGGCCTCCGCGCTGAGCTTCAGCTTGTCCGTCGCATCGCTGAGCAGGTAGCTGCCGTAGGTCTCGGCCACCAAGTCCAAGGGCTCGGCCACGCGGTACGAAAGGCCCAAGCTACCGGTCGCGCGGTTGCCGTCTACAAACGCCCCGTCGCGTAGCACCAAGGCGGTGTTCGACACTGCGTGTCCGCGGTAGCCCACGTTAAGGCCTACTTTGAAATCGCCGCTCTGGCCAAAGCGCTTCTCGGCGGCAAGCTGGGGCCAGAACCAAAAGCCTGGGTCGGCGCCGCCCGCTTTGTTGGCGTCGCTGAGCAGCGGCCCCCCTTGCGCCACAAGCGCCAAGCCTACGCCCCTGTCGAGCGGCAAGATGCGCCACTTGGCTTGCAGCGCGGCATTGCCCACCGTCTGCGAGTCGAGCGCCTTGTCGGACCAACGCCCTGGCTGCAGGGCTGTGCCCCCCACCGTCTGCGGATCGCCTGTCATGAGGTTGACGGGAACCGAGAGCCCAAGCACCAACGCGTTGCCGATGCCGTAGTTGAAGTGGAAGGTGCCCTGAAAACTGTTCGCGACCAAGAAGTTGGACGACTGGCCGAGCACGGGCGCGCGCAACAAGCCTTGGCCGTAGTCGAGCACCATACCGAAGGAAATGTCGTTCGCGCCAAGCACCGTGGTGCCGTTGGTCGTGAAGAATCCCTTGGAGTCCATCGCCGGGCGAAAGAGGTGGGTATCAAAGCCTTCGCCATTGCCGGCGGCGACGCCGCCATCGGCAAAGCTCGAGCTGCTGGCGAGACTCAGAGACGCAAAGAGCGCCAACGAGGTCGCGGAGAAACGTGGGTTACGCATGGCAAAACGCGTACCACCGGATGCATGCTGCACACAAGAACAGAGCCCGCTCATCTTCACGAAGAAGGCGCAGGCTACGGGTGTGCGTTTGAGCGAGGACCGCCTACACGTTACGCCCCAGAAACTTGCGCCGCGGGAAGGAGTGCTGAACGCTGACCGAGTCACTGTGATTCGATCTGGAATGGCAGGCACCAACCGCAACATTTTGAGGGGGACATTTATGAACAAAGCCTATTCGCGCACGGTCTGTAACGGCGCACTACTTTTTTTGGCCGCACTTGCTGCGTCCGCGTGCGGCACGACGGAGGAAACCGTATCAGAGGACTCGGATGCCGATCTGCTTTCTGCTGGCACGGTATTCCAGATGTATGACTCGCTGACGGGGACGGTCTCGCCTTCCTGTGACAAGCACCTAAAGGTTCGCATATCCGGCACGGCGGCGCGCTATCAACTAAACGTTGAGAATCGCGTCACGGGAGGGTGCGAGATACTTGTAGTGGCAAACCCTCGTGTGCTCGCGACAACCACCCGGTCTCGCGACATCTGCGCGTCGACCACGTACCGCTCGACGGCTGGCGTTTCGCCAGCCGTCGAGCTCGTCGACCATCGCCGCCGAACATGCAGTGACGGAAAACCTCTTTTGGAGCTTCACGTGGGAACGGGAGCGACAAGGGAAAATTGGTACGTGCGTCGGCCGGCTGTGGCGACAGCGCTCACGGGGGTTGCCTACCCGCGCGAGATCGCGAAACTGTACGCAAGTCGATCGCACGTGGTCAATCCAACGTGCGATGGATACACGGAACTCGTTTTGGGTGCTGCCGCCGCAGGCGCGACACGACGTAGCGCGACGTTGACGCAACGGCTGTCTTCCACAAGCTCATGCGAAATATTCATCTCGCCCAATGCCCGGACATTTGCATTGAACATAGCCCCGGCCGACACTTGCAATTCCGTGAAGTTTACGGGCGCAGGACTCTCGGTCCAGGACAATCGGCAAAGGAGCTGCGAAGACTTACGTGCAAAGATAGAAGTCATCGAGGGGGCCGAAAGTTCGGGAACAAGGTTTTACTCCATCCCGTAAAGGGGGGCGGCTTCGCACGCACGCGCGAGTCGTAAATGCCAAAGGCCTCCAGTTTTACTGGAGGCCTTTGGCATTTGTGGGGTCGTGCTGGATTACTGGCAGACGATCTTGCCGCCGCCGTCGAAGGATTTGCAGGCTTGGCTCGTGTCGGTGCAGTATTGGCCTTGCCCGTTTTGTTTGCCGCCGCTGCAAAGAAAGGCGTGCGTGGTGTCGGTCGGGTCACAATAGTTGCCATCCGCTTTGTTCCCGCAGGCGTCGCTGGCATTCTGGTTGACGCACTTGCCGCCGCCAGGAGCTGACTCGATAGAAAAGATCTCACCATCGATGGTCGGCACCACGGGTAGGTTCACGGAGTAGTTGGCGCGCAAACCGCCGTAGAGCGGGCACTTTGCACCTTGTGGATCGCCTTTGACATACGCGGACGCCGCCAAGAACGAGTCTGCAGTGCCCCACGTGTTGATCTTGTACTTGAGCTCTGCCGAACACGTGCCTGCGAAGTCGCCCTGCGTCGTGACTTCAAAAATTGGCCCGGCCTCCACTTTCAGCGTGTACTCTGGGGCAATACCCAGAGTCCACGGCGGCAAGGCAAACTTGGGCTCCACCGTCGCTGCAAGCCCTGCAAAGGCCTCTCCGCGAGCGTAGGCGCCCACTTTCAAATTGAGCTCAGCGCTTCCTTTGGCCTGGCAGCTGATCACGAAACTTTGCTTGAGCTCAATGGTACCAATCCCAATGTTGATTGGAATAATGCGCGGCGCCAGATCTTTAGTAAAGTTCACGGCTCCGTTCTTCCCCTTGGCTGCAAGCTTCAGCGCTAAGCCCAAAAGGATCTTCGCATCCATCTCAGCCAAGTAGCCGGCACGCACCTTGGGTACCCAAGCCCTACCGTCAACGACGAAACGCCCAACCACATCGATGTACGCTGCAAGCAAATCGGCACGCAGGCTCCCTTCGAGCGCATCTCCGTTGTCCGCCGTTACGGTCTTTTCAAAGTTGAACAAATTCTTGGGTGGGATCTCAAAGTGTAACCCTGGACGATCTTTGAACGGGCGCGGCTCGACGGTTGTAACCGGCAGCTCCTCGGCAGGTCCTGACCGCCCGTCAACCTCGCTTTCTATTGAGGCGCTTCGCGGCATCGCAGGGTCATCAGGGCCAGCAGTGGCTCCCGCCTTCTCACCACTCGTCGTGACAGTGTTCTTGTCGCCACTCGCCGCGGTCTTGTCGTCACTTGTCCCACCGGTGGCGGCCTTAGCTCGCTCTTCGGGCGGAATGTATGCGCCCTGCGGCGTGCATTCCGCAACGGGCTTGGTCGTCGTTCCAACATCCACATCTGCTGTATACTGCATCGTATCAAACGACTTATTCGTGCCCACAAGCGTCACGTTCAACACCGTGGTGGTGCCCGAAGTCGAAATTCTATCAATTTTGAAACTCAAGCCGGCGACGTTGCTTGGGTTTCCGACCTTGCCGGTAAGTGCAACCACCTTGCCTACAACCAGGTCTGAAGACGCCTTCACAAAGAGTTCCGAGGGAACCGTCACTGTCGCCTTTACATCGTCGACAGGAAGTCCGTCGGTACCATTGGCGTTGGTCTTACTTTCGGTGGGCGTCGTCACCTTCACGACCGCGGCACAAGCAAACGCATTGCTTGGAATAAATACGTCGGCCTTGACTGCGTAAACGGCGGTGACCGCATTCTTCTTCGGCTGTTCCTTCGACAGCGCGACGTTTGGCTCGTAGCTAGAACAGGCCACAGCCGAGACCGCCGCGGACAAGCTGATAATTGGCAGAATGGATTTACGCATTGGGTAGAGTCTCCTTTACATGGGGTGAAATGTCCAAGAGCCGGACGCAAGACAGGAACGTCTACGCAATCGCCGTGCCACGGCTGTCAGCAAAAAATCTGCACGTTGGCACTTGCGCGCTCATTCGCACATTCTGCTGCAGATGCACGTGTCCCGCTGTCCTAGGAGGTATGCACCACTCTTACCTATTTTTAAATCCGCCTCAGCATCCTGTGGCGTGTACCGCAACAATCGATCACGCACGGGCTGGCAGCTGTGGTCTACAACATCACTTCGTCATGAGGAGGTGGGCGTAATCGACACAGCGACGACAATCGGCAGCACGATCACGAAGGTGGCGCCGCTCGCCGTTCCGACGACACCTCCCCGCCGCACGTCGATGCGACCTCCCGCGGCTTGCATCAAGTTCTGGCTTATGGCGAGTCCTAGGCCCGTGCCCTTGCTCTTGGTAGTGAAGAAGGGCACGAACAGGCCGCGGCGCGCCGCCTCACTAAGGCCCGGGCCGCTATCGGCCACGGAAAGCTCGACGCGGGGCCAGATGTCACTCACGGTGCCGCGCCCGGCGAATATGGGGTCCGCTCGATAGCATGTGGATATCTGCACCACGCCGTGCCCCTCCACAGCTTGAATCGCATTCCTCAAGATGTTCATCAGCGCTTGCCGCAGATGCTCCACGTCCAACCTGAGCTCGGGCAGATCCGGCGCCAAATCCAGCCGAAGCTCGATGCCAGGATGCCCCTCTTGCATGACGATTTTTACCGTCCGCTCTACGGCCGCGTTGAGATCGAACGCGCTGGGGTCACCGCTACGGGGGCGTGCGTAGTCCAAGAACTGCGTCACGACACGGTTCAAGCGTTGCGTCTCCTCCAAGATCACCCCGACGAATTCGCGTGACGCTTCGTCGGGTGCGGTGTCGTCGAGCAACTCGGCCGCGCCGCGAATCGACCCAAGTGGATTCTTGATCTCGTGAGCCAAGCCCGCTGCCATCGCGCCCAGAGAGGCCAATCGATCGCGCTCTTTGAGTCGCTCGTAGTCGCGACTGTTCACCAGCTTGAGCGCCAAGTCGGCCGTCACGCTCTCGAGCAGCGCCACCTCGTCGGGCGGAAACGCGTCACTCATGCGTCGCTCACCCACCAGCAAAAAACCAACCACCGAGTCGCCCTCGTGCAGCGCCAAAAGCACGCAGGAGGGCTGCGGCTGCAACGCCGAAATGGCCAAGTCACGACGCGCATCCTGGCCCTCGCGCGCGAAGTCCTCGAGCACCACGGCGCGCGTGGCCAGCCGCTCGATGAGCGGTCGCGCGACGCCGCCGTCCAAGCGCGGCACGGACTCCTCGCCGCTAGCCGCCATGCGTGCGTAGCCCTCCGCGTCGCGCAAGTACACGGCCGCACACGTGACGCGGCGCGAAGCGACGAGGCCCTCTGTTACGGCAAGCATTGCGGCCCCGGGCTCCACCGCGCGCGACAGCTCCTTGCGCAGGGCCCGCACACTGCTGGCGAGTTGATCGCGTTCGCGGAACAGGTAACGCTGCACGCGTCGCTCGATCTGTTCGCGCAGCGGCTCGAACAACACAAGGAACACCAAGGCCACCAGAACCGCATTCAAGTACATGGCACCGATGCGACCCAAGTACTCTACGAAGCCATAGAAAATGGCCGAGAGCGCAAAAGCAAGCAATGTGTATGTTACAAGCTTTGAGCTGAGCTCGTACAAGTCGCCCAAACGCGGACGCCTCAGCGACTCCGCCATGACGAACAAGAAGATCACACTGAGTACGGCCCCCACGGGGGGCAACGATTTGAGCGGCCCGCCGAGCACCGACAAGAAGTCAGCGAGCGTAAACAGAAAAGACGCGGCGCCAACCACGGAGAGAAAGCGCATGCGGTCGCGCACCGAGCGCGACTCGCTCTGCCGCGATCGCAGATACAAATCGACAAGAGCCAATGTAAGCATGCCCACCACATAGGTGTAGAGGTACGCTAAAGCCGCAGGGCTGGCGTAGGCGCGGGAGGTGAGGGCCGCGAGGACGAAGGCCGGGATGCCAAGCACAAAGGCCGCCGCGCCCAAACGAGACGGCGCCAAGCGTGTCCCCTTGGGCACCGCCAAGCGACGGAACAAGTTGATGGCCGACTGCGGGAGCAGCACGGTAAGCACCATGGTGACGCGGTCGAACACGGCGGCGCCCACGATAAGCGAGAGCGATTGGCTCAAGTACCACGCAGAGATGCAGCCAGAGAACGCGGCAAAGAGCAGGCTGCGTGCCCCCCGCTTTTGGAGCAGTGCGGCCACCGCAATCGCAAACGCGATCACGCCGCACACCAGCGTCGTCTGCGCGCGAATCCCGTCCACGCGCTACTTCGCAGTCCTAAGCGTCATCGGCACACGACCCGCAGCCCCGCTAAACACCAGGGCATCCACGGCCAGATTGGGGTCAACACCCTCGAAGAATGACGCGTTCAAATCGAAGCAGAGCTCAGCCCCCGCGTCTTCGAACCCAATGCTGCGCGCGGTGGCTACAGACGCTTCCTGCCACAAGGCCCTTGCCGGTGTGGTCTGCAGAGGCGCAAACGTGACACGAGTTCCGTCTCGCAAGCGCGCGTGCGTCTCCAAGCTGCGCATCTCTTCGAAGGGGTCACACACCACGTGGCTGTCGATGCCCCACACCACCCGAGCGCCCGCAGCGCGCAGTTCGGCGATGGGCCCCAAGCCATCGCCCAAGTCGCGCTCCGTGGTTGGGCAAATGCAGGCATAGCTCTGCCCCCCGCCCATCAGCTGCACTTCGCCCGCCGAGAGTTGTGTGCAGTGTACACCAACAAAGCGAGGCCCCAGTACGCCGGATTCGGCCAAGAACTCCACCGGCAAGCGCCCCGTCTCCTCTACGCACTCGCGCACTTCTCGCGGCTGCTCCGACACATGGCTGTGCAGCACCATGTCGTGCAATCGGGCGTAGTCCGCGAGCTCTTTCCACCAAGCGGGCGGCACCGCGCGCACGGAATGCGGCGCCAGGCCCACACGCACGTCGCCGGCTCCGGCGTAGCGGGCGCGCAGCATGTCTATGTCGTGCAGCGCAGCGTCTGCGGACGGGTCGCAAAAGCGCCGCTGCCCCGCCTCAGCTTGCAGCCCTGGCCCGGCGCGATGATACACGGCCCGCAGCAGCGCGATGCGTAGCCCTTCGTCGCGCGCGGCTTGAATCACGGCGTCGCTGAGCACTGTGCGATCGTCATAGGGCGTACCATCGGCTTGATGATGCACGTAGTGAAACTCCCCAACCGTCATCACGCCGGCCTCGCGCAAGTCTCGGTAGGCGCGCCTCGACACCGCATAGATGGATTCCGGCGTGAGCGCAGTGGATGCAGCATACATCTGTCCACGCCAGGACCAGAAGTCGTCTCCGGGCGCGAGCGGTCGCTGAGCCGCGCCGCGCATACCGCGCTGAAACGCATGGCTGTGCGCGGTGGCAAAGGCCGGCAGAACAAGCTCAGAACGCATGGCCGACATCTACGGATGCAGGCGCAAAAACCAAATCGCAAATTCGTATTCTTGCAGGCCGACGGGGCGCGGGGCCACCACGCGCTTCCACGCCGCTTCTGCGCCCGCTTTGTCGCCCGCGCGATGCTTGGCCAAGCCCTCGTAAAAGTCCGTCTCCGCTACCTCGAGCTTGCCGCGCGCCGACGCGCGCAGTGCCGCAAGGTCGCCCGTGCGTGCATATGTTGCGACACGCCCGCGCCAGCGCGGATCCTGCTCAGCAGGAGCAAACACATGGCTCGTGAGCCATGTGCGATCCGCCCGTCCGGCGCCCGAGCCCGGCAAGGCCGACAGGCTCCAAAGTGCAGGATACACAAGTTCGTTTGCGCTCACGCCCTGCTCAATGGCGGCACGAATGGTCGCCATGCCGTCAGGCTTGCCGGTAAAAACATCCACCGCTGCAAGCTCGTGCGCGAGCATACGAGCTTCTGCATGGGCCGCGCCGGGTGCGCCGTCGACCACTGCAATTTTGCTTATGGGAAGCCCTATCGCGGCTTGAATGGAGGCACAGCGAAGCGCACGCACACGAGCCGAGTCGCCTTTGCTTTCCTTGGCGCAAAGCGAGGTGAACGAGGCTCGCACGCCCTTGTTGGAGCCCTCTGCGCTTGTAAGTGCGCCTAAGCGCGCTTGGCTCAGCTCGAAGAAGAAGAACTCTCTGCTGGTTGGATTCGACGACGTTTGCCCGAGCACCCCCAGCGCCTCCTTGTCGCGCGACAACCCCTCGAGCGAGGCGGCATATTCGATACGCCCTGGCTCCTTTGGCGGAATTGGAAGGAGCGCACGCAGCAAGCCCTCGGCGCTTTTGTAGTCACCCTCAAGCGAGCGCGTGTTGCCGCGCAAAAAGGTGAGCATGCGCAGCGCGCCGTTGTCTTCGAGATCGGGCGCGCCTTCGTGCAGGAACGCGTCCGCGTCGTTGAGCGCGCGATCCGCGCGGGCCGTGTCCTCAGCGCCAAGCTCGCGCGTGGCGACCTCTTGCAGAAGCATCGCCGCCGCAGCGCGCGCATCGGGCCGCGGCGCCGCGCGATGCGGAAGCGCCGGCGCCACGTAGCTGAGCCGAAACAGATCCAAAGCCGACAGCGTTGCACCTACGACCGGCTGCGCGGTCTTTCCGTTGAGCGAAACGAACAAGCGCATGAGCGCGGTCAGCGGTGCGACCCGCGTGTAGAGCGCAGGCTCTTGATTCTCTTGCATGGCCAAGAGCCCGAGCAACGGCCCTACGGTTTTCTCTCCGGGCGCCGCCGCGTAGGCACGCAGCACCTTGGCGACCTCGCGCCCATTCTTGTTGTCCGCGCGCTCCAGCGCATCGGCGGCTCCACGCGCGTCGCCGTCACGCAAGTACAAGGCGGCGAGCTCGACCCCTACATCCCGCATTCCCGTTTGCAAACTCCGAAGCTCACCGGAGCTGCCGCGACCCAATCGCGAGCCGGCCTCGCGGAGCACGCTGATCCAATTGCTGAGCGCCGTGTCCGCCTCATTGAGCGTGGTCCAGCTGGGGTACCACGCATGCACGCGCGCGCGCGCCTGCGCGCTGTCCCAGGAGCTCGGGTGTTGCTCAATGCTCCCCAGCATCCAGATCTCAAGGGCGCGTTCATGCTCTGCGGCGTCGTGGTTGATCTGCGGGTCGCCAGGACGCGATAGCCACAGATAGCAGCCAAGCGCCTCGCCCTCACGGCCAGCGCGCGCAAACGCATCAGCAAAGGCGGCAAGTGAGGTGCGCGTGGCCGGCGCAAGCGCCAGGTGCTCGGCCTCGCCAGTGCGTACCAGGGCCATCGCACCCGAAAGTGCGCGCACCGCATCGTCCCACTCGCCCATACGGCGACGGGTATCTGCATAGTACACCTGCTGCGCGAACGCGCGCGACACGAGGCCGAGACGCGCCGCGTTGGCGCTGCCCACGGGGGTGAAACTTAGGGCCTCGTAGACCAGTGCGGGGTCTTGTAGCGGCCCGAGCCCGGCCACCGGGTCCGCCTCGCCTGCAATAAAAAGCATGCTGTCGGGGGCGTGGGTGGGCGCGGCGGCCGCCTTGGGGCTACCACCACAACCCACCAGGCTCGCCAGTGCGGCCCACCCCAGAAGCGCAAACAGAGCCGGGGTGCTTGTCTTGAAATTGCGGAACGCCATGCGTGGGATGGTACCCCCGCATGGCGCTCCTGGCCACTGCTCACATGCAGTGGGAGACGACTAGCTGCAGCTCAGCACACCCGCCGAGGTGACGCTCTTGCACGCCTTCTCGTCGGGGCAGTACTTGTCGTCGCTTTGCTGTTTGCCGCCCACGCAGTGATACGCGTGGCCCGGGTCGCTGAGGCTGCCATTGATTTCCTTGCTGACGTCGCAGAGCCATCCGTCGGGCTTGCCGCCACAGGCGTCGGTCACCGTCGCAGAGCCCGAGGCCACACACTTCCCACCGTCAGTCACGAACGAGGCCTTTGCTTCGAACTCCTTGGTGCGAAGGACAGGTGGGTCCACGCGCAGCTTGGCAACCAATCCGCCCGTTACTGGACAGGGCGAATTCTTTGCGTCGTCGATGGTGATGAACACGCGGGCGGCGGCGTACGACTTGTCGCGACCGAGTACCTTGAAGTTGACGCGGACCTCGCCTTCACATGTGCCCTTGAAGGAACCAGGGCTCGTCGCACTGAGAATCGGCTTCACCGTGATCTCCGGCTTCCAAGGTGCACCGTCTTTGCCCGTGTGGTCGAAGCCCGACGTGCTGTACTGAGCGAACACGGTGGCGGAGCCCTTGACCTCCGCACCCATCTTCAGGTCGACCGGGTCGGCCGACAGAAGGTTACAGCGCATGTTCAACGACTGGCGATACTCGATGTAGCCCCACGGCACTTTGACTCTGCTCGCTTGGTCGGGCGCCGCAAGCTGCTTCTCAAACACCAGAGGCACGCCAGCCGCTGGTTTTTTGCTGGTGCTGTCGAGCGCGAACTTCACGCTTGCAAGCACTTTGGCATCGAGTTCGGCCGACAGCTCGGCGCGCACGGTGGGGGGGAAGACCTTGCCGCTCACATCGAACTTTCCCGCGAGGTTGAAGTACGCCGCATCGAGCGCGGCCGAAACGCGTCCCGTCACCTTGCCGCCGCCAGCGGCGTCGGCAGTAAATGGCTCGTTGAAGAGGGGTTGTGGATCGATTGAATAGTTGACACCGCCGGCGCCCTCGGCGACCGGAATGTCACGCGTTTCCTCCCCTTTTGAAGACATGGCCGGGTCGGTGCCGGCAGTGCCGCCCTCGGCTCCTGTTCCTGTTCCCGTGCCGGTTCCAGTGCCGGTACCCGTTCCCGTACCGGACTCCTTTGGCGCCGTGTACACGCCGGCCACACATTCATCGACGACCGCGGCGCCGCTGCCGATGGTGGTCGAGACGGTGTAGTCCAGCGACGAGAAGCCGTCTTGGTCCTGTCCCTGAGTTCCGGTGAGGGCCGTCTTGCCCGCGCTCCCTGCTGCCACAGCCGAAACTTTGAACACCAGGCCCGTGCTGTTGCTGGCGTTGCCGGCAAAACCCTTGAGGAAGATCGTTGCTCCGGCCTTCACAGTGGACGACACCTTGTCATAGAGCGCGGTAGGCACTGTTATTTGCGTTTTTGCAGCATTTACCTCTGCGGCGCACGCAAACTCGTTGCTCACAGTGATGACGCCAGCCTTGGTCTGATGGGTCGTCGAGACGGTGTCCTTCAACTTGACCGCGGGCGTAACCGCAGGCGACTCCGTGCCCGAACACGCAACAGCCGCGAGGCCAAGGGAGACGGTGAGCAAAGGGAGAATGGTACGCATGAGGAGAGGCTCCTTGGACAACGGCATTGGGTTCGGGCTGCGGTGTGCTACCGTGTGAGCAAAATCGGGTCCATGGCAACGGCGTGTTGCGCTGGGCGAACCCGTGGCCGGGGGCAATGCAAATTGTGAGCACAAATGGCCCACTTCGACCTCATAGATGTGCGCAAGTTCATACAAGGTCGGCGGGCGCCGCTGTCCACCGCTGTCGTCCGCGTGTCCACGGACAGCGCGCGTGGCCTCTGTGGCATTGCGTAGCCTTGACGACAGCCTCCATGCCCCTGCACACTACGCGCTGTGCCGTAGGAAGGGTGAGCAATGCAACGAGTCAACTTGTTTCCATTTTTTTCTGCACTGGCACTTGTGACAAGCGTCGCATGCAGCACCACCTATTCGCCGAACGCACTCGAGACGCACAGCCCGCAAGATACAGCCTCGCGGCCAAGCACGGCGCAAGATGCTGCGGCGAATCCTTGCGGCGCAGTTCTGGCGTACGACAAGCAAAACTGCGGTGCGTGCGGCAAGGTTTGCCCAACTCCCGCGAATGCACGAGAGGCGCTTTGCAACAACGCGACGTGTTTCGTTCAATGCGAGCGCGGCTATCACCCCACCACTGCAGGCGATACCTGCGAGCCCAACGTGACGGAGGGCTGTGGCGACACGACCACGAGCAACGACAACTGCGGCAGCTGCCGTGTCGCGTGCGTCAAGCCCAGCAATGCGGCGAGCGCAACCTGCGTCGCGAGCGAGTGCGTTCCGACCTGCGACGCCCAATTTGTACGCGATGGTAATTTTTGCAAGCCCTCGGCCGTCGCCGTGAGCGACAGTGGCACATCGACGCCCAGAGATTCCGGGACGCCAAGTGATTCTGCCGTTTACACCGACGCAGGCGCCTGCGGCGGGACGGACCTCAACACCGATCCAAACAACTGCGGCGCGTGCGGCAATGTTTGCAATCCGTCCTCGGGCTCATACGGCGGGAGTCGAACGTGCGCCCGCTACGGCGGCACCGGCACATGCGGCTTTCTATGTCTTAGGGACTATTGGGTGGACCCCAGCAAGGTGGATGGACAGTGTGAGCCGTGCCAAACAAACCAGCACTACACCGACCCATGGGGCAACGTGTGCAACGGGGTGGCCCCGCCGAGCTAGCGCGCACGGCGGCATGCCCACGCTTGTAAGCGGGAAACTCGCGGTACGATGGCGGCGCTGTCCGTCAGGGGTTTCGGGGGTGTCGGGGGTCTGAGGCCCTTGTCCAGCGCAACCCACAAGTTGCCGACTCGCAGCGAACATCGCACACTGCAAGAGTCGGTATCGGAGATCTGAGCCTCATGCCATCCTTTCACAAACTCACGCCCTGCCTCCTCGCTGGAGCCATCGTCTTGGTTGCGTCTTGCAGCACCACATACACCCCGACAATCGCCGGCACGACAAAGCCTCGCGATGGGTCGGTGCCTGTTGTGGGAACGGAGGATGGTGCCGCCTCGTCGGTGGACAGCGCGACGCTGGGAGACCCAGACTCGGGCGCCGAGCTCGATGATTCAGGGGTGTGGGGGGTCGCTGACGCCACGCCCACACAAGACGCACCAGCTTGCCGCGACATTTCGCTGACGACGGTCGACAACTGCGGCGCCTGCGGCATCGCATGCCCCGACGACACGAACGGAGATGTCGGTCATCGCGGCACGAAGACATGTTTCAATGACGGCAGCCGCTACAAGTGCGCATTTAAGTGCGAGGACGGCTACGCCGTCGT
>JAYWGI010000447.1:0-14425 GCA_043779025.1 Myxococcales bacterium | reverse complement strand
GCTGTAGTCGGGCCACGTGTTCGAGCAGTGTCGCCAGCTTGCGATGCGCGATGGGTGCGTTGGTCATCGCGCTTGGCCTCGCTGCAGCGCATGCACATAGTCTCGTTGCGCGCGCTCTAGCATCGGGCCTTCGTCCCAGTACTGCATCACGGCATGGAACACGAAGCTGGTAAATAGATTGGGTGTACGTTCGAACAAAACGCGCCCTGACGAAGCAATCTCGAAACGCAGCAAAACGTCTTCGGCGGAGGCATCGACGAGGTCTACCGTGCGCTCGACGATCTCTTCAAGTCGCGCTGCGAGGGCGAGCTCATCGCCCAGCGACATGCGTGGCGCGCAGCAGAGAGCGATGTCCACGTCGCTGCTGTCCCGCGCGGTCCCTTTTGCGTGAGAACCAAACAGTGCCGCCCAGCGAATTCCCGGCTGCGACTCCAGAAAAGCAGCAGCGTGCGCGAGGGATTCCGGGAACGTAGCCAAGCGCATCACACCTTGGGCGGGATGCCTTTTTCGGTGGACGTACGCATCTCGGTGAGAATCAGCTTTGCTACGGCCTTGAGCGTCTCGACCACGCCCTCGCCGCTTCGAGCGTTGGCTTCGAATTCGAGCACGCCGGGCTGATGCAGCGCCGCGCGCAACTCTTCGACACTGGCCGCGTTTGGCATGTCGCGCTTGTTGTACTGCAGGATCCACGGCACTTGATCAAAGCTGATGCCTTGCTCCGCCAAGTTCGACTTGAGGTTGTCCATGGATTCCAAGTTGGCTTCCATGCGCTCTACTTGCGAGTCGGCGACGAACACCACTGCGGAGGCGTCACGCAAGATGAGCTTGCGCGAGTGGTCGTAAAATACCTGCCCGGGGACGGTGTACAGGTGAAAGCGCGTCTTGTAGCCGTTGATCTCGCCGGCGTAGATGGGCAAAAAGTCAAAGAACAGCGTGCGCTCCGAGGCTGTGGCCAAGCTTATCATCTTGCCCTTGGCCTCCTTCTTCGTGTTCTCGAAGATGTACTGGAGGTTGGTCGTTTTGCCGCACAGGCCCGGCCCGTAGTAGACCACTTTGAAGTGAATCTCGCGGGTCGCGTGGTTGAGCGTGTATTTGATCTTGTGGGCCATGGTTCGGTTCCGTTCAGTCTCCGAACAGGTTGTCGATGTCTTCGTCAGTGATGGCCGCGAAGGGCGAGTCGCCGCTTGCTTTGCCGGCCTTGGCTTCGACGTCGTCGAAGATGCGTACCAGCTCCTCTTTGGCGCGGCGCACGCGTAGGCGAACGAGGCCTAGGCTCGAGCGCGCGTCGAAGATCACCGAGAGAATGCTGCGCTGACCGATGATCTCGGAATACACATAGGCGTTCACGCCCTCGTGAAACTGCGTGCAAAATTCCTCCTCGCGGAGCAACTTAGCAATGCCGCCGCTGGCCGCAATGTTGCCGGCCGTGAGGGAGGCGAGGCCGGTGGTGTCGATGCTCGCGTCCATCTCGCCGGCGCCCGCAATGAGCTGCCCCGCCTTGTCGATGATGAAGACGTATTTGCCATTGGCGTCCCGCACCAGGCGTTCGACAACGCCCTCGATCTGCCGGAACTCCTCTTCGTACATCACAAGCTGCGGACTATGCATGCCTCTAAGGGTATCGTAGGGCCCGGGACAACGCCAAGAATGCGCCGTGATCGCCCGCGAAAACAAGGTAGGAGAAATACCCATGAGCCACGACTTATCGAAGCGTCTGCAGTACGCGGCGGGCCAGCTACTTGAGAATGAGGCCGGCGAGGATCCGCAGGCGCTTTTCACGCGATGGTACGCGGAAGCCGGGGCCGCCGGAGTACGTGAGCCCTCCGCCATGAGTGTGTGCACTGTGGGACAAGATGGGATGCCCAGCAGCCGCATCGTGCTGCTTCGCGGCGCCGCCGAGTCTGTCTTCACTTTCTTTACCAACTACGAGGGCCGCAAGGGCGCGGAGCTCAGCGCGCATCCGCAGGCCTCGCTGTTGTTCTTCTGGCCGGAGCTGGAGCGTCAAGTGCGCATCGAGGGAGTCGTTGCACGTGTTTCTCGCGAGGCTTCGGAGCAGTACTTCGCGAGCCGCCCGCGTGACAGTCAACTTGGAGCATGGACCTCCATGCAGAGTACACCATTACAGAGCCGCGCAGAACTAGAGCTGGCGCTGGAACAGACTGCCGCGCGCTTTGAGGGCGAAGATGTCCCGTGCCCGCCGCATTGGGGCGGCTACGCGCTGAGTGCGCGCGCCTACGAGTTCTGGCAGGGGCGCCCCGCACGCTTGCACGACAGGATGCGCTATACACGTATTGAGGCCAGCTGGTTGCGCGAGCGTCTCGCGCCGTAGTCTGCGAGATGGACCCTGAAGTCAGAGCGAGCGTGTCACCGTGTCCCACGTCTGCACGGCTGCATTCAGATTGGCGAAGCCGCGTGCGTGCATGTGCAATGCATGCTTGTTTACCTCGAGTTCTAGCCACAAGAAAGGCGACGGATGGGGTAGCTGGAACACGGCGGGCGTGCGCATCGCAGCCCCTACGCGCAAGCCCACACGCGGGCCTCCGGCGCTTCCTGCCACTACATATAGCTTGCGGCGGCGCTCTAAGCGCTCGTAGGCGTGCACATGACCGCTGGCCCAGATATGGCCTTTTTTGCTGGCTTCGAAAGCTGCGCACCAGGGATGAATCGCCGCCTTGGCGGTGTGCGGGAGCCGCGCGTTGGTCATCGGGGGGTGATGCCCGACGACGACGACCGCCGCCACATTTGGGTCCTCGTCGGCGATCGCGAGTTCGCGCAAAAACCATGCAGACTGCATGTGAAGTGCCTCGCCCTTGAGTACGCTGGGGTTGGTATCGATGAGCAACAAGCGAAGGCCGCAGCTGTCAATGCGCTGCCATGTGCCAGTGGCGGGCACCATGCCGCGTTCGCGTAGCGCCCGCAGGCCCCGGGTGCGGCTGAACATGATGTCGTGATTTCCTACGGCCGCAGCGACCTCCGCGCCCCCTTCGCGTAGCGCGGCCAGTAGACCATCCACCAAGCGCCACTCGTGTCCCGAGGGGGCGGAGACCATATCGCCCATAAACACAAACTGCGGCGTGTCCAGCTGCTCAAGCTCGCGAAACATGCGGGCGCGCTCGGCCACATTGCTCTCGCGCCCCACCAAGCGCTCGACCAAGAGCGTAGCCTGCATATCTCCTACCAAGACGGCGCACCTTTTAAGTGTGGTCTGCATGCGTTTAGTACAGGCCGATGGCAAAGTTCACGGCCCATGAGCCCGTCTGGTAAGTCTCCCAGCTGTACGGCGAAGGGTTCACCCCGACGTCGATGGAGACCGGAAACACGGGCGTGATGTAGCGCAGACCGGTGCCCAGCGCGTAGCGCATCTTGAGCTTTCCGCTGTTCCACGGGTACTGATCTGGGTCCTTCCAGAGGTTCCCCGCGTCGACGAACACGACGCCCTCGAAGGGTTCACCCATGGGGATGCGCAGTTCTGCGCGCGGGTTGATCATCAGGTTGCCACCGCGGATGGCCGCGAGCAGCAAGTCGCACGACTCCTTGGCATCGCCCGTACATGAACGTGCTGCAATGGCGTCGGCCACATCCTGTGGAATGAGCGAAGACGGGCCCCAGGCACGCATGGAGTCTGAACCGCCCAAGAAGAAGAGTCGGTCTGGGTATGTATTGGATTTGTCTGTAAGTTGCATGTTGGTTCCGGCGCGCAGCTGGAACGCCAAGCGCAGGCGTCCGCGCAGCCGCAAGTAGGTACTCGCTGTGCCGGTGAGTTTGAAAAAGTGCGAGTCGCAGGTTCCGCTGGCAAAGCAGTTTGGAGGGCTCTTGGGATCGAAAATGGGGGAGGCATCGATATGCTCCACGCCCAAGGCCAAAAAGAAGCCTTTGGTGGGGTTGAGAGACTGATCTCGTGCGTCGAAGGTGAAGGACAGTTTCTGCCCGTAGGCCACGCTTTCACCGTCCGGTACAATGAGCGCGGTGCTTGCTACCGTAGAGCCCAGGTCGTTCTTTGCTTTGACCAACTGCTCACGCGTTAGTCCTTGAAAAATTCCGGATACATTGCGCTCGATGCTGGGCCCCAGGGTGAGCTGCAAGCGCCTGCTGGGGCGCCACGAGAGCGTGGGGACCAACGTGAGCTTGGAGATGCGGTAGTCGCGTTGCAAGTCGTTGACAAAGAGTGCGTCCACGTTGCCGCGTACCGTGGGGCCGAGGCCGATGTCTGGAAACTGAAGTCCACCCGAAAGCCTTGCTGCGATGCGCCGGTCTAGGTCTAGCCCTGGCTCGCCCAGCGTGACAAAGTTCGCCCGCACCGTGTCGTCACCAATGAACGGCGTAGGCAGATATGCGGCGCTTGCATTCGCGGTAAGCGAGATGGCCTTGCCGAACAAATTTCGGTAGGAGGCCTCAGCGCCTGCGCGAAAGCCTTCACCCGTGGAAAAGCCGCCGATCGGGTCGAAGGAAAAGCGTACGCGTTCACGCACGGAGATAATGACGCGCTTTTTTGATTCGGGCGAATCTGGATTCTCCAGACTCACGTCGACGGCGTTGAATACGCCAAGCGTGGAAATCTGTTCTTGAGTCTGCTGCACGAGCGACGCTTGGTAAGGGTGCCCCACACTGAGCGCCACGCGCTTTTTAACCAAGCCCACATCGGTGTAGTTCGCCCCGCGAATCACCACCTCTGTGACCATCACACGCTCGCCCTCCCACACATCAAAACGCAGGCGCGCACGCGTTGCGTCTATAGAGAACTCACTTCGCCAGTCGACGCGTGTAAAGGCGTAGCCCAGCTCGCGGTAGTAGTCTCGAAGACGCACGCGTGCCGCCTCGGCCTCGGCGGCACTCAGCGGGTCTCCCGGGCGAATCTCGCTGATGCGGACCAAGTCCTGCGGCGCCGCCGCGTGAGCGCCCTCCATCAGAATATCCCCAACGTAGGTGCGCGGCCCCAAGTCTAGCGGGATGCGTAGCGACATGGTCGGCGCGCAATGAACGCCGCGCCCCACGTCTGGGATGCAGAGGTTCGATTCGACCAACTCGCGCGCGGTGGTGGGCAGGCCGCGGACGTCCCGCGTGCATGCTCGCGCACTGGACGCCGCGGCCATGTCCACCTTGCACTGTCCGCGCGCATCGACGGTCAAGCAGCGCGCCCGGACGCGCTCCACAGGCCCAACGCGCGCAGAGAGGAAGCCCTCGGCGCGGTACAGATCACGTAAGTGCTCGAGCGCTTTGTCGTAGGTGCTTTCGTCGTACGTGGTTTCCGGGCGAGGTGCGACGGCCGCCGGCACGCCCCTGGCCGACTCCGTAGATGGTCCGGTAAAGAGTGCGCGTGCGTTCTGCTCAACCCCCGCCGAGAACAGGCCAGTATGCGGTAGATCCTCCCGCAAGAAGGAGCCAATCTCGCTGAGTATCCCGGCGCTATCGGTAGGCGCATTGCTCAGTCCCGCCAGGGCACTTTCGTCTAAACAGCTGAGCTCCGTTTGCTCAACAGCAATCCGCGCGCCCTCGCGCACATGAAAGCGCGTCGAGATGCGCCACGTCGAGATCACGCGCGTCTCGACGCTCACATCCACGTCCATATAGCCGCGATTAGTGTAAAATGCATGTATGCGGTCCCTCAGGTTTCCGGGCGACCTCTCTGTTGCCTCCGAGATCACGCCTCGCAAGGCGGACTCGTCGTACTGGGCGAGTCCTTCAAAGGACCAAATGGTGCGCGGGCCTGCGTTGACAGTGACGCGCAGTTGCGATTCGTTCTCTGAGCCTGCGACCACATGGCTCACCACGGCGCTGGCATACCCGGCCTCGCTCATGGCGCTTTCGAGCGCGCGATCCGACTCGTCCACTGCTGTGCCGAGCGGCACGTCGCCCTTGTTTACAGCGTAGCTGCTCAAAAAGGGGCGGAGCTCGGAGGCCTCCGCACCTATCAACGTGAAGCTTACCTTGGCCAGTTCGCGTTGCGTTCCCTGTGTGAGTGCGACATGCACCCGAACGCGCCCCTCCGCGCTTCCTGGCGACACCGTGACAACTGCGCGCGAGCCGCCAAACGCTTGGCCGCGAAACGCTGCGCGCACGGCAAGCTCGATGCCGCGAATGTCCGACGGCGAGATGTCGCTGTCGGGCGCGGGGAGAATGCCTTCCAGTGACACGCGGGAGGTTGGCGAGACATCTACCGCCTCGACAATGCGTCGCGGTTCCAGTGCGAGCACCCAGCGTGTCCCGCCGGCCACGGGTTCCTCACGCACTGACACTCGTGCCACGCGGCCGCTGGCACTCAAGGCGCGGACGAGCTCGCGGCTTTGCTCCGGGCTTGCGTCGCGACCCACATAGGCGTCTGTAATCGCATGCAGATCGCTCTGCCCCCACGCGGCGTCGCTCCACTCCGTGCGAACTTCACGAACGGGCGTGCCTCCACCCCAACTCGGGCAGGAAAATAGCAGGGCTAGCACCAGCGTGTGCGCCAAAACTTTTGCGTGATAGAAACGACGCATCGGCCTACTCCAGCTCGAAGTGATAGCGAAAGCCAATGCCCAAATTGTTGATGCCGCCGCTGGCCGCGCTCGCAAGGTTGTCCCATGAACCTTGCACGCTCGTCTGACCTCCAATGCGCCATTCGGCTGCGGCCCGAGTACCTCCACCTTGCAGGCCCTGTGTGCCGCTGATGGAGATTGCGTCCGTTAGGCGCTGGCCGATGGTGAGGTTGGCCTCCGTGCGACCGGTGGAGGGCGAGTACCAACTTCCGAAGCGGAAGTCGTCGATCGGAATCACCTTCTTTACGGCCGTGTCTACGCCAGCTGCCGCGCTGGCGACTTCGACCAGTGCGCCGACGCCGGCGTTGGCATCGAGCTCGGCGCGCGTCACACCCGCTGCAAGCAAGAACGTGATGTCCTCTGTAGCGAGCGCCGGCTCGCTTTGGAGTTCGAAGATTGGGTTGTCGAGCGGGCCGAACACGTGCACTTGAATCTTCCAACTCGCCGCCTGTCGCCCCGCCGACGAGGCAGAGATTCCGCGTCGAAATTCTGTGATGGCTGTCGCGTCCATCGTGGGGGCAAAGCGCGTGGCATCATCAAAGGCAATGGCCATCTGGCGGATATCGAACTGATTGGAGAACAGAGTCGCGCGCCCCCCGGGCAGCGCATCAATCTGTCCGCGCGCGCCAAAGCGCTTGTTGGTTCCCACGATGTTCAGTCCGCGGTTGTTGATGGCCAAGCTCATGGTGACCAAGTTGTTGCGGATGTGAATGGGCGAGCGTGTGCGCACGACGATGTCCAGCGCCATGGTGTCCTCGGCCGGGTCGTAAGAGTCCACTTCGTGACGTGTCTCAAGATTCGGTCGCAGCACAAATGGCTTGGTGTATTCTGCACTTGTGACCAGTACCTCGCCGGTGAGGCGAGGCAGCTGTTTGCGCCCTGCCTCCGTGAGGCTGGCGTCCACATTGAGATTTGCGTCCAGCGCCACGTGGGTGCCTTCATTGGGCGAGTACCTCAGGTTTTTTGCTCGTATCGCCAGCTCTGCGTGTCCCGCTGACGCGCCGTGCAGCGGGATGCTTCCCTCGGCTTTGATCTCACCGCCTAGCGTTTTGAGACGCCCCTCGGCCACTCGCAGCTCTTCGCCATCCGCCACCAGCTTGACGTTCACATCGGAAAGCGACGACGGCATGCCGGTGATCGCAAAGCCGCCTCCGGTAAGCGCGAGGGTGCCTCTCACATCCGGCGAGCTTGGCGAACCTCGCACTGTCAACTCGCCCGCGATGAGCCCCTCAGAACGCGACATGCGCGGAAAGGCCAGTGGCAGAAACGCTAAGTTCGTGGGGAGTACACGCAATACGAGATTGAGATCGGGCTCGTGCATGGCGTGGGCGATGGTGCCTTCAAAAGATACACCCCCAGGGATCTTGAGCGGGCCTCCGGGGACGATGCGCGTCTCAGGCAAGGTGAGTTGCTCGTTCGCGAAGGCGATCTCCTCGCCTGCCGTTTGGAGCTCGAAGTCAGCCCCTCCGGCACGCATGCGAATGCTCTCCGGCACGATACGTACCACGCTCTTGTCGTAGTGGTTTTGCACAACGCGATCGAGATGCAGCAGCCCGGTGAGCTCGGCTTGAATGGCCGAGCTGGTGTCCTCCGCAGTGCTGCCTCGAAGGCCCATCCAGGGCGCTGTGGCGAATCTGCGAAAGCGTACATCGCCGCGGATCAGGGCGTCTTGCTGTCTGGACATGCGGAGTGCATCCATTTGCACTTGGCCACCAAAAAAGCTGCCATCCAGCACCATCTCGCCCTGATCTTCTTGGGGGTTGTAGGTGGCGGGGTTAAACGCCGGGCGTATAGGCCCTCCGCACTTTGTACGCCCGACCGGCTTGGCCCCGGGCTTCTGCGTGATCAAGAAATGCATGTCGGACGCGGGCACCGTCTCCGCGGCAATATGCAGCGGGGTGAGGTGCACCTTGCCCTCGGTGCGATAGCCGTCGATGGTGCCTCCGAGGTCAATACGGCCCGTGATGCGGCCCTCTACGCGGGGGCCCCAGGGCTCGGCCTTTTGCATGCTTGCAATGGGCAAGTCTTCGACCGTGAAACGCCCGGCTAGTGCCCCGCCGCGGGCCATGTTCAGGCTTCCGATCACGGCCCCTGCAGGTGAGCCGCCCACGGGGTGCAGCTTGTGCACCGACGCCGATCGCACCAAGATCTCGGCGCCCTCGATGCCCGCGGCCTTGTCGGTCCAGCGGTAGTTCATATCGACGTGGCCGTCTTCGAAGTGCTCGCCCAGGGCCACCAGGTCATGCAGATGCGCTTTGGCATCAACCTCGATGACGCCTCCGCCACAGAGGTCTTCCGGGCCGCCCACGGTGACGCTCATCCGTGTATCGACATCGCTGTTACCGCTGTAATCCAAGAAGCGTGGGTCGCTTTCGAAGTGAAAAATACCAAGGAAATCCCTAATCACAAAGCCCTGCGCTTGCATGTGGGCCTGCATCGCAAAGTCGGCCTTGCCACCGAACTCCAGCGTAGCCTCGGGCAGCGTGTAAGTGCTCTTGTTCTTCGTGGCCTTGACGTTCGCGAGCTGCACTGTGGTGCCGCGAAAGTTCACGTCGGCGTGCGCAATGTCGCCCAGCGGCAGACCTGAGAACTCGAAGCCTGCGATGCTCGCCGTTGCCTTGATGGTGGGGTCCGAAAACACGCCGCCCACAGTGACTTGCACTTGCGCCATTCCCAGAAACGGAATGTTGGCGATGGGGCCGATGCCTTCCAAGTCGAGGGTCGCTTTGGGGATCTCGACCACCAAGTCTTGATGAAACCCAAGGCGCACCAGCGCGCCGTCAATGGCGCTCTTGCCGAAGCGGGCATGCAGCCCTTCAAAGCGGATCTCATCGCTGCGCACCGCCAAATGTGCGCCCATGGTGGCCGCTGCGAAGCCCACAAATCGCGTTTTGCGTGCCGCGGTGGTCTCTATGTCATACACTGCGAATTTGCTCGTGCTTCCACTTAGCTCACCGTCAATCTTCAGTGGCGATGCGGTCCCCTTGATGTCCACCACATCCAGTTGGTCTAGCGACCAATCCACATGGGGCGCAGCGCTGACGCCCAAGCTCTTCATGAGCTCGGCGAAGCTCAAGTGACGCAAATGGAGCGCCGCCGAAAGCGGCACGCCCTCGGCCGTGGGCCGGACCTCCAAGTCGTTGACGGTAACCTCACCGCCGGCCAATGCGACCCGCACCTCGGGACTGCGCACCACATCGTCTTCGATGCTGACACGCGTCTCCATGCCCCGTGCAAAAGTGAACTGCCCGACCCGCAGCTCGTGGGCCCGCACGGTTCCGCTCACCGTGGGCAGCTTGCCCTTTGCGTCGTAGGAGACGTCGCCGTCGAACTCCACATTGCCGCCCACATCGGGGGGGCTGGGCAAGCGCTTCAGCAAGCCCAGCGGCACCATGGCGCGGATATGGCCCGAGACTTTGGGCGCGTCGCCCTCTTTTTGAGGCAGGGCAATGGCGAAGTGTGCGACCTCGGTCGAGATGGCGCGCAAATCGTCGGAGGCGAGCGTACAGCCTGCAAAAGACGCCGGCGCATCGCTTTCGTCGGTGCTGCCCGAGAGTGTGAGTCGCCGCACCAAGATCTCTTTTGGCGACACGCGAACCCGGGCATCCAGGCCGCAGAGCTCATCGTCGTCCGTCTTTACAACGCCATCGACGACGCGATCTCGCGACAGGCCGATCCTCGAGGCGCGCGCCGCAATCTCGAACACGCCGGCCTCGCTGCCCGAGCCTAGCTGGACATCCGCGTCGAGCGCGTGCACGGATGCGCGCGCCGTGAGGCCTGGGATTTGAACATCGGCGTCTATCTCCGTGTCGGTGAGCGAAAGCGCATGGATAGGCAGTTCCAGCGGCCCCGATGGCGCGCCAGAGCTCTGAGGCAATTCGAAGTTGAGGTTCTCAATGCGATTGCCGCGCACCACCGCGCGCACGCGAGCCGACTCGAGCGAGATCTCGTCGAAGTCGACCTTGCCCGCGAGCAGCGCAAACAAGCGCGGTCGTAGCTCCAGCTGGGCCGCTTGCAGGGCGGGCGAGCCTCCATCGGTAGAGGCAAGCACCACGTCGGTGGCTTGCAGCCGTAACGGCCAATACTTGAGCTCCACGTTGAACTTCACGTCCAAGCCGGCCTGCAGCGCGGCCCGATGGGCCTCCTGCGAGATGCGGGCGCGGCCCTGCGGCGAGCCCACCACAAGAAGCGCAACGACGGGCACAAGGCCAGCCAACGCCAGCGCAGCACCCAGCGCTCTGGCAAACCAGATCGCCACGAACACGCGCGCAGGGGCGCTTGAGCGAGGAGAGGTTGGGGGCATAGGAGGGCAAGCGTGCAGACGCTGGGCCCGACGCTATCACGGGCATGGTCGATCTCGGGCAATTGCAGCGTTCCTTCATCTGAGTGGCGCTCGGGAACGAACTTCAGTGTGTCCTACCTGGCCTTACAAAAGCGTTAGTTCGGCACACTGTGAGTTTGTCAGGCGCTAAATTTTCGCATATTCATAGTTGCATGAATCCCCGTCGCCCTCAAACCTTGCTCGTTTCTGCGTTCTTCGTGATGACGGTGGTGGCTTGTGCGTCCTCGACGTCGGATGAGCTCGCGGGCCAGGCGTTGACGAACCAGACCAAGAAGGACAGTGGCACGGCCAAGCCCGACACGGGTGCCGTCGTTGCCCCGGTGGTTGTCGATTCGGCTGTGGCTCCGATCGAAGTGGATGCAGGCGAGACCCCGGTCGAGGACGCAAGCGAGCCGGTCGACCTGGATTCGGGTACGAGCCCTACGGGGGACGCTCCTGCGTGTAGCTCTACCCTTATTTCGCAGATCGGAAATATTGGTATTTGTGTATTTCTTGGCCAGCTTTGCCGCACTGTGAGTTCTTGCAGCCAATGCAACGGCCCCAGTTCGGGCGCGCTGATCGGCGAGTGCTGTTTCGACGGCGCGGGCTCGAAGACCTGCATCATCAAGCCATAGACCGATACGCAGCGCTCCGGCGATGCGCTTCGGCATGCTCCGGTTTTCCTGTAGGACAGGCGCGCTTCCGTGCGGTACACAGAGCGCGGCATGATCACTTCGAAACGCATGTTTGACAGCTTCTGGCTGAGAGCCTCGCTCTGTGCGGCGCTCGCTGTACTTGTGGGGTGTGCGCCCAAAATCGGAGACAGCTGCACACGCGACATCGATTGCTCCAAGAGTTCGAGCGATCGGCGATGTGACCAGGCGCAGCCGGGTGGCTACTGCACCACGTTTGGCTGCAACGCCAATGCCTGTCCCGACAAGGCGGTGTGTGTACTCTACAACGCAGCCGTTCCGGGTTGCAGTTACAACGACCGCGACCCCGCCCGCGTTGGGCGTTCGTTCTGCATGGCCTCCTGCGACGAGGACGACGACTGCCGGGACGGTTACGTGTGCGCAGACCCCAAAACGACGCCTTGGTACGCTTCGATTTTGGACGCCAACACCGGCCGTAAAGTGTGTTCCGTTCCCGTCAGCTACGCACGCGCCGTGGTCGATGCGCCCGTGTGCGGCGGTGGCCTCCCAATGTCTACGGCGCTCGACGCGAGTACCTTTGCAACACCGACGCTGAACAACCCGGCGGATGCGGGCGTCGTCGATGGCGGCGCAGTACAGGACGCGGGGGCTGACGATGCGGGGGTGATGCACGACGCGGGCTCCGTAGATGCCGCCGCAGGGGCCGCAGACGCCGGGGCGGGGACCGATGCCGGCGCTGTCGACGCCTCCTCCTGAGTACGCGCTAGACGTTCCACAGCGGCGTGCGTGGCCCGTCGTACGGCCTTTGTGGCGCGCGTTGGGGCGAAGCGCGCTCGATGCCGCGGTCACGTGTACAGCCGTGTTTCTGCTGGTGCATGCGGTGCCTGGCGATATGGCAGCGTTGGTGCTCGGCGAGCAGGCGGACCCCGCCGCGCGCGCAGCGCTCAACGCGCGGCTGGGGTCGGACCAGCCATGGTTAGTGCAGTATGCACGTTTTTGGCAGCGACTGATGACCTTGGATTGGGGCACATCGCTGGCCAAGCCGTCGGTGTTGGTGCAGACCCGTTTGGTTGCAGCGCTGGGGCCCACCACGAGGTTGGCGTTGTGCGCAGTGGGAATGGCCGCGGCATGGGGCGTGCCGGTGGGTCTGCTTTCGGCGCGCTACGAGGGGCGTTGGCGCTCGCGCGTGCTGCGCGGCGTGGTGGCGTCCGTCGCGTCGGTGCCCTTGCTTGCCACCGCGCCCGTGCTTTTGTACCTACTGTGCGTGAAGTGGCAACTTGTACCACTACCGGGTGACAGCGAAGCTCGTGTTGCGGGCTTGCTTTTTGCCTCGCTGTTGCTCGCGCTGCCTTTGGGCGCCCATGTCGCGCGGGCCGTGCATGCCACCTTGCTCGAGTTGCGTCGCGGGCCCTGCTTGCGTGTGGCGCGTGCGAAGGGGGCGAGCCGCGCGCGCACCTGGCTCGTGCATGCATTGCCGCTCACCGCAGGCGTAGTGCTTACGCTGATTGGCGCCCAGCTAGGCGCGGTGCTGGGCGGCGCCATGGTGATTGAGCGCTTGTTCGAGCGGCGAGGCCTGGGCACATTGATTTTGGAAAGTTATCGCGGACGCGACATCGTCGTGCTCGAAGCCGCAGTGGTGACGAGCGCGCTGTTCTTTGTCGGCACACAGGCGCTGTTTCACGCGTTGTTTCTCTGGCTGGATCCGCGTGCGCGCCTGGGAGCTTCGGCCAAATGAGCGCGGTAAAACCTGCGCGTTTGCTTCCGGCGCTGCTGCTTGTGGTGGTGGCCGCGTGTGTGCGGGGCGTTGGCCCGGCGTCGCTGCTCTCGTCCCCGGCTTCGTCGTTGTGCGCCCCGGGGCAGGCACATTTGCTGGGCTGTAGCTTGAGCGGGGCAGACTTGCTTGCGGTGCTTGGCTTCGCGCTGCTCCGTAGTTTTGCGGTGGGTGTGGGCTGCACGGTGGTGTGCGCGCTCATAGGAGTTGCATTGGCGCTCTGCGCAGAGGGCCTTGGAGGGCGCGCGCCAGAATGGCTGCGACGTGTGGCCGAGTTGGTCCAGGCCGTCCCAGGGTTTTTGGTGGCCCTCGTGTTGCTGGCCACCACGGCGCACCCGAATGTATGGAGCCTCGCCGCCGCACTTTGTGTCACCGGGTGGACGCCGTTCACACGCCTCGCGATTGCACGGCTCATGTCGCTCCGCGCCGAGGCGTTTGTAGAGGCCGCACTGGCGTTAGGCTACGGCCGCGGCCGTACGATGTGGGTGCATCTTGCACCAAACTTGCTGCCGGTCGTCGCGGTGCAGTTTGGTGCGAGCGCGTCGGCCTTTGTGCTCACCGAGACGTCGCTCTCGTTTTTGGGCATTGGGGTAACCGATGGACTCTCGATGGGCGCACTGCTTGACGCCGGTGTGACGGCGATGTTTGTAGCGCCTCACTTGTTGCCCATCGCCGCTTGCAGCATGGTGCTTTTGAATCTGACGTTGCTGTCCCTAGGAAAGGCCTGGAACCATGTTTGAAGTCCCAATGGGCCCCCGTACGCTGGCCGCCGCACTGCGCGATGTGCGTTCGGACGCCGAGATGACCCGTATCGAAGCTGTGTGTGAATTGGCACGGTTTGAGTGCTCTCTGGAGGTAGAGTCTGCACTGCTTTCGGCCACGTGCGACGACTCCGTGCGCGTGCGAGAATCGGCACTGCAATCACTTGTGGCCTTGGGCTCGGGCAA
This sequence comes from Myxococcales bacterium, assembly GCA_043779025.1. GTDB lineage: Bacteria > Myxococcota_A > Polyangia > Polyangiales > Polyangiaceae > JAAFHJ01. The sequence goes on along the minus strand of JAYWGI010000447.1, from coordinate 221 downwards.
AGCGCCCGACGTGGCACGTCACGCGCTCTTGAGCCCGCACGCGCCGCTCCGGTTTCAAGCGCTCATCGCACTGGCCGAGACCAGAGACGATGACGCTTTCGTGCGCTGCATGGCGGCGCTTTCGGATAGCGATGCCGAGGTGCGCTACATCGCGCTTCGTCTGCTCGACGATGAGAGCTTGGCCTTGGCGCCGGCTGCGCATGCGCGCTCGTCGGCGGCGG
>JAYWGI010000446.1:0-4342 GCA_043779025.1 Myxococcales bacterium | reverse complement strand
GCGGCCGCCGATGATCGCGGCATTTGCGGCGCTGCTGTCGGTATCGGGCGCGTTCCTGCTCGACCACGGCCAAAGCGCCGAGCCCGAGCCCTTGTTTGCGGCGTTATTGCTGGGCGCCGCGCTGGCCTGGCAGTCGGGGCGTGTGTGGGCTGCTGCGGCCTGCTTTGCCGCGACATGCATGCTTCGCTACGAGGCCTGGGCCTTTCTCCCCGCAGTGTGTGCGTTCTGCATGCGTGAACGCAAGCCGTGGGGGCACGCGGCGTGGGGCGTGCCGGTGGCGGCGATTGCGCTGTGGTGTGCCGCGCGCGCGCATGACGATGGCGGCTGGTTCATCTTCGTGCAGGCCAACCGCGATTTTGTGCGTTCAGCGCACGCGCATGGCGTGGGCCTGGCGGAGTCGTTCTGGCGGGCCCTACAGCTCTATACCCTGCGCATCCCGTTCTTGGAGTGGGGACCCATCTTTGCGGTCTCCTTGCTGGGCATACATGCGTTCTGCACGCATACGCCGCGCAGCTTCCTGTGGCCGGCGGCGTCCTTGCTCGCGTTCATCACCTACGGCTGGTTCGCCGGCCAGCACCTGGGCTTGCCGCGGCACATGTTCGCGCTGGCGCCCGCTTTCGCGTGGCTCATGGCAGAGGGCGCCGCGCGCGCGTCGCAGCGCAAGGCAGGCGCGCTACTCGTGGCTGGGGCAATGCTGTTCCAGCTGGGCTGGCGAGTGCCGCATGCTCTGGCGCGCGTGCAGCTAGAACATGTGCATTATGCACGCTGAGTGTCTACCGCTCACTCAACCGTACAAAATATTCGCGGCTTCCATCGTGAGCGCTTCGAGCGTCATGCTGGCGTTACGCACGTGCTCCGGGTCCGCGCCCTCGTCGAGCAGCGCGCGCGTATCCGTGCATTGTGCACGCAGCCGTTCGAGCAGCTCGTCAGGTACCAAGTCCTTGTAGCTTTCGAGCGCTGCCGTGGTGCTGTAGAGAAGCGTCTCCGCGGTGTTACGTAGCTCGGCAGCGGCTTTGCGTGCCTCGTCTGCGCCGGCGTTGGCGGCGCCTTCGGCCACCAATCGCTCGATGTCCTCTGGAGACAATCCGCTGGTTGGCGTCACGCGAATTTGTTGCGCGCGCCCCGTAGCCAAGTCCTTGGCATCTACACTTACTACGCCATTGGCATCGATGCGAAACGTCACGCGAATTTGCGGGACGCCGCGTGGCGCGGGCGCAATGCCGGTGAGCTCGAAACGCCCCAAGCTACGGTTGTCCGCGGCCATCGGGCGCTCGCCTTGCAGCACATGAATGGGCACGTAGCTTTGGTTGTCGAGGCTGGTGGTGAACTCTTCGCTCTTCTCGGTGGGCACGGTGGTGTTGCGCGCAATGATCGGAAAGAACACGCCGCCGCCCGTCTCTACCCCTAGGCTGAGTGGTGTCACGTCGAGCAGGAGCACATCGCTCTCGCCGCGCAGCGCGGCTCCTTGCAGCGCGGCGCCCGCGGCCACTACCTCGTCTGGGTTCACGCCCTTGTTGGGTTCGCGCCCGAAGAACTCTTTCACGCGTGCACGCACCGCCGGCACACGTGTCATACCGCCTACGAGCACCACCTGCTGAATGTCTGCAATCTGCATCTTTGCGTCGGAAAGAGCTTTTTTGCATGGCTCGATGCTGCGCTCGATCAAGTCGTCCACCAGCGTCTCGAACGCGCGGCGGGTCAGTGTGCGCTCGATGTGCAGCGGCACACCGCTCGGCGATTGCGCCAAGAACGGCATGTTGATGGCCGTCTCTGTCATGCTGGACAACTCGTGCTTTGCGCGCTCCGCGGCCTCGCGCAGGCGCTGCAGTGCCAAACGATCTTTGCGGAGGTCTACTCCGTGCTCTGCTGCAAAGTCGTCGGCAAGCATGTTCACAATGGCGCTGTCGAAGTCCTCGCCGCCCAGGTGTGTGTCACCGTTGGTGGAAAGTACACGGAAGGTGCCCTCCGAGATGTCGAGCACAGACACGTCGAAGGTGCCGCCGCCCAAGTCGTACACGACCACGCGCTCGGACTCATTCTTCTCGATGCCGTAGGCCAGTGCCGCGGCCGTAGGCTCGTTCACGATGCGCTTGATGTCTAAGCCGGCAAGTTTTCCGGCGTCACGCGTTGCTTGTCGTTGCGCGTCGTCGAAGTAGGCGGGCACCGTCACCACGGCCTCGAACACCGGCTCACCCAAAAATGCCTCGGCGGTGGCCTTCATCGAGCGCAGCACTTCGGCGCTCACCTCGGGTGGAGACATCCGGCGCCCGTCGATCTCTACCCAAGCGTCGCCATTGTCCGCCTCGACCACCCGAAACGGAGAGAGCTCAGCAAACTTTGCAACCTCGGGCGCCGCGAACTTTTGCCCCATTAATCGCTTCACCGCATACAGCGTGCGCTCAGGCTGCGTGCTCGCTTGGCGCCGCGCAGATTGCCCGACGAGCGTCTCGCCATTTTTGCCATACGAGACCACCGAAGGAGTGGTGCGTGCCCCTTCGGCGTTAGAAATCACCTTCGTGTCGTAGCTACCGTCGGCAAGACGCTCCACAATGGCTACGCAGGAGTTCGTTGTACCGAGGTCGATACCAATGATGGGCCCTTGGGCCATCGCTCAAGCCTTCGCTTTGGACACAACGACCATGGCGGGGCGTACCAGACGCTCCCCCTGAATGTAGCCCGGCTGCACCTCGGCAATCACGGTGCCTGGCGCGTGCTCATCGGTTTCCACCTGGCTAATGGCTTCCTGAAACTGCGGATCGAAGGGCTCGCCTACTCCTGGTGTACGGCGAATCCCACCCTTCGCAAGGGTGTCGGAAAACTGACGCAGAACCAGCGCCAGGCCCTCGGCTACCGCTTTGACCTCGGTGGCTCCCTCCGCGCTTTTCAGCGCGCGCTCGAGGTTGTCGAATACGGGCAAAAGCTCTTTGAGAAAGCCCGTCTGCCCAGACTTGAACGCATCCTCGACCTCTTTGCGAGACCGTTTTCGAACGTTGTCCAAGTCGGCCATCGTGCGCAGAAGTTGATCCTTGTACTTTGCAGCCTTCTCTAACGCCTCCTCGAGCGAAATCTCTTCACCATTGTCACTCGCAACCGCTGCAGAAGCGGGTGGCGCGTCGGATGATCTCTCGCTTCCCCCAACAATCGGGTCAGCAGGGTGGTCGGTGGGTTCCTGAACGTCGGTCATTACAAATGTGATCATAACCGTGCGCGGATGAGAACGTCAATTGAACGGAGAGGCTTTCTGACGTCGCAAAACCCGGGTGCTTCCGCCAAAAATAAGCACGACAGCGAGCTAGACGTCGTCGTTGTCGGCGTTGCCGCCTTTGGCCAAGGTCCCGCCCGCCGCAGCCATCAAGTAAGCCTCCACGAATGGGTCCAAGTCGCCGTCAAGCACGCCGTCCACGTTGCCGGTCTCATGGCTTGTTCGCAAGTCTTTGACCAGACGGTAGGGCGCGAGCACGTAGCTGCGAATCTGCGAGCCCCACGTGTTGTTGCTCTTGGAGTCCTGGTAGGCCGTGTTGGCCGCTTCGCGTTTCTGCAGCTCCATCTCGTAGAGACGCGCCTTCATCATCGTAAGCGCGAGGGCGCGGTTTTGGTGCTGCGATCGCTCGGCGCGGCACACAACCATGATTCCCGTCGGAAGGTGGCGCATGCGCACGGCCGTCTCCACCTTGTTCACGTTTTGGCCACCTTTGCCACCTGCGCGCATGGTCGTGGTTTCGAGATCCTCGTCCTTGATGACGATGTCGATCTCGTCCTCGATGTTGGGCGTGACCTCCACGGCGGCGAACGACGTCTGCCGGCGTGCGTTAGAGTCGAAGGGCGAGATGCGCACCAAGCGGTGCACGCCGCTCTCGGCCTTGAGGTGACCATAAGCAAACTCGCCGGCAACAGTGAACGAAACACCGTCGATTCCGTAATCGTCACTGTCTTGGTAGTCCAAGATGTCCGTCTTCCATCCGCGTCGGTCGCACCAACGCATGTACTGCCGCATGAGCATTTGGGCCCAATCGCGCGCATCTGTGCCGCCGGTGCCGGGGTGAATGCTCACGATGGCGCCGGCATGGTCCACCTCGCCCGAGAGCATGCGTTTGAGTTCACTCTTGCGCACGCGCGCGCTCAAGCTTGGGAGCCCGGCCTCGATCTCTGCCTGGGCGTCCTCGTCCTTCTCGGCCACGGCCATCTCGAGCAGCTCTGCGCTGTCATTGACTTCGCTTTCAAGCTTTTCAAAGCCCTCCACGGTTTGCTCGTAGGCGGAGCGCTTGCGGCTGACAACCTGGGCCTTCTTGGCGTCGTCCCAAAAGCCAGGCGCAAGGCTTTGGTCGTTGAGGCGCGCTATCTC